>DAISKX010000048.1:0-12244 GCA_036820725.1 Nitrospiraceae bacterium | reverse complement strand
GACGCTTGGATGTGAAGCCGGCGACTCTCAAGATCATTCAGGAGGCGCTGGCAGGGGTCGTGAAGGAAGGAACGGCTACGAGAGCAAAGTCCTCGATCGTCACGATTGCCGGCAAAACGGGTACCGCACAAACGACCGCATTGCGTACCGGACCGGAGAAGGACATTCCCAAGAAATTCCGCGATCATGCCTGGTTTGTGGCGTTTGCCCCCGTGGAGGCACCCAAGATTGCAGTGGCTGTACTGGCCGAGCATATGGGGCATGGAGGCTCTGCCGCCGCTCCTCTCGCCAAAGAGGTCATCGAATCGTATATGAAGCTTTCCGGTGGCGCAGGCGCGTCAGCCCGCTCTGCGACTGCATCGGTCAGTTCCTCTTCCGGCGATCATGTACACCGGCCATGATTGATCGCGTTATAGATAACCGCGGCATCGATAGTTTCGATATCCGATTTATCGGGTTGATTGGTGCCATCCTGGCGTTCGGGGTGGTGTCCATTTACAGTGTGACCCACATGCAGGATGGGGGAGTTCCGTTATACCTGAAGCAGGTGGTATGGATCCTGTTCGGATCCATTGCCTTTTTTGTCATGTTGGTGTCTGACTACCATAAGGTTGCACGGCTGGCTTATCCTGCGTATGCTGTGATCCTGCTGCTCTTGACGGTTGTGCTCATGATGGGAAAAACCTCTCATGGGGCGCAGCGTTGGATGACGATCGGGCCATTTGCTTTTCAACCGTCGGAGTTCGCCAAACTGGTTCTTATTCTGGTCCTCGCGAACTATTACTCCTCGGTTCCTCGAATCGGATGGATGCAACGCGTGGTCATTCCTGGTCTGTTGGTCTTGCCGGGGCTGCTGTTAATTCTGAAACAGCCTGATCTCGGCAGCGGCCTGAGCTTCGTGGCGGTCTATGCCGCTATGCTGTTGATGGTGGGGGTGCGTTCGAAAGCGTTGGGGGTCATTCTTCTCTTTTCCCTCATGTTGTTTCCCTTTGCGTGGGAAATGGTCTGGGGTTCACTGCATGACTATCAGCGCCAGAGGATAATGGCGTTCGTTGATCCTGAGTATGACCCGGGTGGTAAAGGCTATCATGCCCTGCAATCGCGGATCGCTATCGGATCGGGGGAATTGGTCGGCAAGGGGCTCTATGGAGGCACGCAAAGCCAACTCAAGTTCCTGCCCGAAGGGCATACAGACTTTGTGTTCGCAGTCTTTGCTGAAGAATGGGGGTTTGTGGGTGTGTTCGCACTCCTTCTACTTTTCGTGATGCTGATCTGGGTCTCCCTTGAGATTGCGGCCCGTGCCAAGGATACGCTCGGGGTACTATTGGCAGCGGGAATTATCGCCATGTTATGCTTCTGTGTCGTGGTGAATATCGGCATGACGGCGGGCATGTTTCCCATCGTAGGAATACCGTTGCCCCTTATGAGCTATGGCGGGAGCGCGACCATCATGACCATGGCGGCGCTGGGTCTCTTGCTCAATGTCAAGCGGCGGCGGCTCTCGTTATTCTATTAACCTTGGAATTTTGATGACATGTCATTGATGGGAAACCGGCAACAGGCCGGTTCGAGTCATTATTTCAAAAGGACAGGTGGTGCCGATGAGACGTGCTTGTTATCACCCGGGAACGATTCCCGCGTGTGGTCTCGTGGACCTGCTGATCCGGATGTGAAGGAGTTGTTATGGGTGTGGAGATAGCAATCAGTTTGGCTCGCGAGGAAACTCGCGTCGCCGTCCTCGACAACGGAGTCGTTACCGATCTGTATGGTGATCGCGCGAAAGATAAAGACTTCGTCGGCAATATTTACAAAGGACGTGTGGCCAAGGTGTTACCCGGCATGCAGGCGGCGTTTGTCGACATCGGCTTGGACAAAGCCGCGTTCATGCATGTGTCCGACCTCTCGATGGATACCGAGGGTGCCGATACGCTCGTTGAAGCCGAGGAGGATGACAAAGACTCCGACATGCCGAGACCGAAGCGGCAGACCGCCAAGCCGATTGAGGAATTGTTGAACGAAGGGCAGGAGTTGATGGTGCAGATATCCAAGGGGCCCATCGGCACAAAAGGTCCGCGCGTGACGACCTATGTCTCGTTGCCGGGCCGGTATCTTGTTTTCATGCCCACCGTTGATCATATCGGTGTCTCGAGACGGATCCCTAGGGATGAAGAACGGAGTCGGTTGAAGGAGATCATGAAACGGGTTCGGAGACCGGGTTATGGGTACATCGTCCGAACCGTCAGTGAAGGGGTCAAGGAGGAGGACCTTCGAGCTGACGTGGAGTTCTTGCACGTCCTATGGCAAGACGTCCTGACGCGCCGCGATCAGCATCCGGCGCCGGCCCTTTTGCACAGTGATCTCAGTTTGAGTTTTCGTGTGGTCCGCGACGTGTTCGGAAGAAAAGTGGATCGACTGCTGATCGATTCCCGTGATGAGTACGAGGCCATCAGAAATTTCGTCCAGCGATTTTCGCCTGAACAAACCTCGCGCATTCACTTTTACGACAAAGAGGAGAGTCTCTTTGATTACCTCGGCGTTGAACAGGAAATGGCACGTGCCCTCAGCCGGAAAGTCTGGCTCAAATCCGGAGGCTACATCGTCATCGACCATACAGAAGCCATGACGGTCATCGACGTCAATACAGGACGATTCGTTGGAAAACGGGATCAGGAAGAAACCATTCTGCGTAATAACCTGGAGGCTGCGCGCGAAATTGCATATCAAGTCAAGTTGCGCGGCATCGGCGGGATTATTATTGTGGACTTCATCGATATGGAACGAGAAAAAAATCGTGACAAAGTCTATCACGCTCTGGTCGATGCTATGGCGACGGATAAAGCCCGAACCAGGATCTCGAGGATTTCGGATCTCGGATTAATAGAAATTTCCCGTGAGCGGGTTCGCGAGGATCTGCTTCGGGCTCTGTCTGAACCGTGCCATTATTGTGATGGAAGAGGCTACACGAAGTCTCCAATGACCGTCGCCTATGAGATTTTCCGCGAGATTCGTCGTCTGGGTCATTCGTCGGAGCCACAGCGTATCATAGCCGGGGCGCATCCGGCAGTCGCCAAACTTCTTCAAGAGGATGAGCAGCAGGGATTGGAAGATTTGGAGCGACGCTATGCCGTCAAGCTCATCGTCATTCCTGATGAGAAGCTGCATTTAGAGCAATATGATTTGGTGGTGATCTAATGATGCATTCCGGTGATAGGTATCGGGCTTTGTTGGCGCGTCCTGCACTCCTGCGTTCCGCCTGTTTTGGATGTGGTTCCTTGTTTCGATCATCGTGATTGCCCCTGCTGTGGTTGCGCCGCTTCCCCCCGACAGATAAGGTCGTCATGAAGAGCCCATCCATCCGTCCCTGGTTAGTCTTGCGCGCGATTGAGGGGGTGGGAGATGCCACTCTACTCAAATTGCTGGAGGCCTTCGGAAATCCTGACGCGGTGCTGCGCACCTCCGAAGACGACCTCGTTCACGGAGGTTGTCTCGTGCCGTTGGCTCGGGCTATCCGACGAGGGCTCACCGCTGAAGCCAATCGTCGGATTGATCAGGAGTTGCGAGCGCTCGAGCGATTGGGAGTGAACGTGATTTCATATCTCGACGAGCGGTACCCCGCGCGTTTACGAATGATCGGGGATCCTCCCGCGGTCTTGTATGTCTCGGGCTGCTTTGATGCCCGCGATGAGCATGCGATCGCGATTGTCGGAGCGCGGAGGGCTTCTCATGGAGGGAGACTTGTCACGGAAGAACTGAGTCGGGAATTGGCTTTAGCCGGATTCACGGTCGTGAGTGGGCTTGCGCGAGGCGTGGATGCCGCCGCTCACCGAGGAGCGTTATCCGTGAATGGACGTACGCTCGCGGTGTTAGGATGCGGAATCGATCGAACGTATCCAATTGAACATGCGTCACTCCGTCGGGAAATTGAGCAGCATGGGGCGGTTATCTCGGAGCTCCCCCTTGGTGCACCGCCTCATAGTTATCATTTTCCTCGCCGTAATAGGTTGATCAGTGGATTGTCGCTCGGTGTGGTGGTGACGGAAGCCGCCCTGAATAGTGGATCGCTCATTACGGCGAGCTTGGCGGCAGACCAGGGGCGCGAGGTGTTTGCGCTGCCTGGCTTCGTTAAATCGGCCACGAGTCGCGGTCCGAACGGTTTGATCAAGGAAGGCGCAAAACTTGTCGAGTCGGCAGACGATGTCATCGCTGAATTGCTTCCCCAACTGGACGAATCGTTCAGGACGAAACTTCGAGATCGGGACAGCTTTGTGCCCAATTCTCCTCGACGCTTTGGAAAAGAAGAGACACTGGTGTATGATGCGTTGTCTCATGAGCCGCAAGAGATGGATAGCGTAATCGAAAAAACCGGCCTCTCCGCATCGGCAGTCGCGACGGTGTTGCTGACACTTGAGCTCAGGAATTGTGTTCGCCAACTGCCGGGCCATATCTATCTTAGACTGTAGTTACAACTAGTTCGGCGAAGGTCTCAAGAGGCTCCTGGGATTTGTTATAGTGAAGCCTGAGTCACGGGAGTGTTGAAAGGACATTAAATCGGGTCGTACATGGCCAAGTCACTCATCATTGTTGAATCTCCAACAAAAGCCAAAACGATCACCAAGTATTTGGGCCGGGGGTATTCGGTGATGGCATCTGTAGGCCATGTCAAAGATCTGCCGACCAATAAACTGGGTGTAGACATCGAGCATGATTTTGAACCGCAGTACGTGACGATCAAAGGCAAATCAAAGGTGCTGGCGGAGATCAAGAAGAAAGCTCAAGAAGTGGACAAGATCTATCTCGCTCCCGACCCCGACCGCGAGGGAGAGGCCATCGCCTGGCATATCGCTCAGGAATTGAATGGCAAAGGGAAAAAGAAAGACGGTCGCATATTTAGAGTGCTTTTCAACGAAATTACAGAATCGGCCATCAAGAGGGCGCTGCAATCTCCAGGACAGATTGATATCAAGCTTGTGCAGGCACAACAGGCTCGGCGTGTCCTCGATCGAATTGTGGGGTACCAGGGGAGCCAGCTTCTATGGAAGAAGGTGCGTCGCGGTCTCAGTATGGGGCGCGTGCAATCCGTGGCGGTTCGGCTGATCTGTGATCGAGAAAAAGAGAGGGATGCATTTCGTTCTGAGGAATATTGGTCGGTCATCGCGACCTTGGCCGGCCAGCGTCCCCCGCAGTTTGATGCCAAGCTCCATAGCATCAACGGACAAGAGGCCGATATCTCAACTGGGGAGCAAGCGCTGGGCGTATTGAACGATGTTCAGGGCAAAGCATTTATTGTTCAATCGATCGAGCGCAAGGAGAAAAGGCGGAATCCGGTTGCCCCTTTCATTACGAGCCGATTGCAGCAGGAGGCGGCTCGGAAACTGCATTTTACCCCGAAGAAAACCATGACGCTCGTTCAGCAGCTCTATGAAGGTATGGAAATTGGCGCCGAAGGGTCCCAGGGGTTGATTACGTACATGAGAACCGATTCGCCTCGCATTTCCACTGAGGCGATGGAGGACGCCAGACGACTCATTCTCGAGAAGTTTGGATCTAACTATCTCCCTCAAACTCCCAATGTGTATAAGACTCAAAAGGCCGCACAAGAGGCACACGAAGCCATACGCCCCACCTCGGCTTCTCGCGATCCCGAGTCCATTCGCCAATACCTTCAAACTGATCAATATCAGCTGTATAGGCTGATTTGGAATCGCTTTATCGCTTCCCAGATGGTGCCTGCAATATTGGATGTGACCCGTGTTGACAGTTCACCAGAGGGGATGCAGGACCGATACGTGTTCCGCGCGACGGGCACCGTGGTCAAGTTTCTCGGTCACACAGCCGTGTATCTTGAAGGAACGGACAAGGAACTGGGCACACAGAAACGAAGAAACGAACAAGACGTCGAGGATGAATCAGAACGGCAGTTACCTGTTCTCGTGGAAGGAGAAGAGTTGCGGCTGGTGTCGCAAGAGGGTCAGACTCAGCCGGGATTCACATCCAAGCAACATTTTACGCAGCCTCCGCCGCGTTACAATGAAGCTCTGTTGATCAGGGAACTTGAAGAGAAAGGTATCGGACGTCCATCCACGTACGCCTCGATCATTTCGACGATTCAGGATCGCAAATATGTCGAGAAGGTCGAGGGACGGTTCCTGCCGACTGAAACGGGAAGAACAGTCAACGATTTTCTGATCAAAGGCTTCCCGGACCTGCTGGATACTGAGTTCACATCGCAGATGGAAGAGCAGTTGGATGAGGTCGAGGAGGGTAATAAGCCCTGGGTCAACGCCGTCAGAGAATTCTACGGACCTTTTACAAGGGATTTGGAACATGCGCAGACTATTCCCGGTCCGAAGGACGTCGTCGAACCCCCGACGAATATTGCGTGCGA
This sequence comes from Nitrospiraceae bacterium, assembly GCA_036820725.1. Taxonomy (GTDB): domain Bacteria; phylum Nitrospirota; class Nitrospiria; order Nitrospirales; family Nitrospiraceae; genus DASSBQ01. Next base: position 5,859 of record DAISKX010000048.1, on the reverse strand, counting down.
AAAATGCGGTCGCATGATGGAAATTAAATGGGGGCGGAACGGAAAGTTTCTGGCTTGCCCCGGTTACAAGGAAGATCCACCGTGCAAGAATACTCAGAACTTCGAAAAATTGCCCGATGGCAGCATCAAGGTGCTTCCACGAGAAGAAGTGACGACCGATGAAAAATGTGAGAAGTGCAGCAGTCCAATGATCGTCAAGAGCGGCCGATTCGGAAAGTTTCTCGCTTGTTCGGCGTATCCTGCTTGCAAGACCACGAAGGCGATAGCGTTGGGAGTCAAGTGTCCCTCTCCAGGATGCGGAGGGGATCTCGTGCAGAAGCGGACCAAAAAAGGTCGATCATTTTATGCCTGCAGCCGCTATCCGCAGTGTGAGTACGCCCTATGGGATCGCCCGATCAACCGGGCATGTCCTACGTGCCAGGCGCCATTCTTAGTTGAAAAGATTTCGAAGCAGACCGGACGTATGGTGCAATGCCGTACTGAAACGTGCGGTTACCAGGAAGCAGGATAGCCGACCCGCCCATAGTTTTCTTGATCGTATCCACTGCAGCGACTTCGATTCGAACTCCAGAAAACTTATCCGTGATGTGAGAGTTTGTCTTTAAGAGGAACATGCTCATGATTATGCTGCGCAAAAATGAGAATTCCTCTCAACGAAGATGATAACTGTAGTCAGAACTACGTAATTACAAGCTTGACGCTGGCCATGGATATATTGATAATGAAGAGAAGGGCGTCAACTGTTGCCCGTCCGCGTCCATTGTGCAGGGTGTGATTACAGTGTTCTCGATTAACTTCTGTCCGGAAGGAGGTTCTCATGAAGGCTAAACAAGGCGTCCTCGACATATTGAACAAAATTCTCACCGCGGACCTGACCGCGATCAATCAATATTTCGTCCATTCCAAAATGTGCGCAAACTGGGGGTACGAACGGCTCCATCATCATGTAAGGCAACGCTCCTTTGACGAAATGAAGGACGCCGAAGAGTTGATCGAACATATTTTATACCTCGAGGGCGTCCCTAACGTGCAGCGTCTCAACTCGATTCAAGTGGGAGAGACAGTTCCTGAGCAGCTCAAGGCTGACTTGAAAGCTGAACAAGAGATGCTCACCCTGTTGAGTGAGGGAGTCGTCCATTGCACAAAAGTCAGTGATTTCACGACCCGGCACATGTTTGAGGATATGGTAAAAGACGTCGATGATCACATTGATTGGATCGAAACTCAGATGGAAACGATTAAGCAGATCGGGCTGGAGACCTATCTCGCCGAGCAGATCAAAAAAGAGAGCTAGATTGGGATTGTGTTGCTGCTCGTGGGACGCGTGGGTCCATTCAGTCTGAGGAGGTGGACCGGCCGATTGAGAAAGTCGCAATACTGCGTGCCCAGGACACTGTTTTAGACCCCATAGTCGATCACAACGAAAGCATCAAGGCCAAGATAAGGGGAAGGGGACCTGGGAAAAGGAGGCGCCCTTCCCCTTGCGAGTGGGAGCGACACAATCCCCTCCGGAAGCCTCTGCCTGTCGGTTCCAACTTCCTATCGAACAGTCTCTCAAGAAAGTCGTACAAGCTCACCTCGAACTCACTTTCTTCCTTCCGGATCGAATTGTGTTCCGGCGGAGCACTCCTCCGCTATTCATGTCGTCTAGAGCGATCAAGAGTGAACCAATGTGATGGAATCTCAAACGTCAGAATTCGAGAACTCGCGTCGATATTGGCAAATATGTCTACTCGACGGCTGATCTTCGAATAGGGTGTCTGAACAACCCCTGATGTTCACAGTCGTTTCCAATTGAGTCACGCACGATAAACATACGAAGCCTGTGGCAATTAGTACGGAACCCAAGAGTTGGCTAGGAACGACTCTGATGACAACAGGAGAAGCGTTCTTGACCGGATAGTTTCCCTGACACAGGAATTTCGGAGCACGGCAGAATCGTAAGTGCTTGGGGCGGGTTACAGGGAAACACGGGTGGAAGAACGACCGATGAGTATCCTGCGATCCGAATAAGAGAAACGCTCTTCTGACTTTTCTTCAGCGGAGGAGTGTGGTCATCGCCTGCGATTAAGGGACTGTAGGATCGTAACGCGTGTCAATGCCGGCAGTTGGAACAGAGTCCGTATAATTCCAATCTGTGTGTTTGGATCACGAACCCGTTTTTTGTCGCTACCTCCTCTTGCAGTCGCTCGATTTCGCAGTTTTCAAATTCGACAATTCGCCCACAACCGGTGCAGATCAGATGGTCGTGATGTCCCTTATGTGACACATTGTCATACTGAGTCTGCGACCCAAAGTGGCGGGCTTGAGCGATGCCTGCATCACAAAATAGATTCAAGGTCCTGTAGATCGTCGCGAGGCCAAGATGTGGATCCTTCTTTGCGAGTTGGTGATACATGGCTTCGGCGGTAATGTGTTCTTGTTTGAGAAATGCATTCAGGATGAGTTCGCGTTGTCGGGTCACCTTTAGTTGATGCTTGGAGAGGTGCTCCCGTAAGACATCCATCTCTCTCGCGTTCTTGTTCATCATTTGGTCATCATAATGGATCGCGCTGGTATATCGACTGTCCATTAGAAAACGAAATGAGGGCGTTGGTCAAGGGGGTTGTAAGGGGGAGAATGCAAAACTTTGACTGACGAGGTCGAGGAAGAATTGACGCTTGAACGGTGAAGCCCTTATAGTTGATTTCCCCCGGTCGGAAAGGAGACATGCGCAAACCTCACGAAATGACTATTGATCGGGCCCTCCTGCTGTATGTGCTGCATCTGGTGGAGCCATTCGGTCTTCTGAGCGACGTCAAACTTCAGCAGCTATGTTTTCTCTGTGAGCTACAACTCTTCGGAAAAGGGTTCAGAGCACTTCACTTCGAGTTCTTTAGATTTGCCTATGGCGCGTTCAGTAAAGATCTCGACAATGATTTAACATCCTTGCGGAGGAAGGAGCGTGTCGAAAATTTCAGTCTGTCCGATCAGGCTCGCGATGAGGTCATACCGTTACTGTTGAACGGGATTGAGGGCGTCGAAACCAGTGAAAAAGTCAGTGAGTTGGTGCAAGCGGTTATGGCGACCTACGGCCCTCAAGATAATAGCGACATTATCAAGTCAGTGGAATCGGTTGAACTGATGACTCCGCAACAGCCTGATTTCAAAATCGCGATTAGAGACATCGTATTTCACACGACTCTGATCGTGCCCGGCCGTATCGAAACCCAAGCGGAGTTGACGTTTCCCGTCCCGTTTCTGGCGAAACTCAGTTCAGCGATGGGCTATTAGTTGCTCTTTAACAGGAGAGAGCTCGAATGGGTCGTGCCTTCAAGGCTGATTGGATGGGAGTGTCGTCGAGAGGGTCGGCAGGTCGTACAGTTGAGCGTACTTTTGCTCGACATACTGGAGAAAGGGTTCCGGACTGAGGCCCGTGCCCGTCACGCGTTCTGTGAGCCGCTCGGGCGGAAAGGTCCGGCCCCACCGATGAATCTTTTGTGCGAGCCAGCGCCGCAACGCCAATAGCTGACCGGACGCAATTTCGTCTTCCAAGTGAAGTATCTCCCGCTTAACCTGATCAAAAAACTGAACGGCGTACAAATTGCCAAGCGTATATGTGGGGAAATATCCGAATGAGCCCATCGCCCAGTGGACGTCTTGCAATACGCCGTCGGTGTCCCGTTCCGGCGTGATGCCGAGATACGTCCGCATGTTGGCACGCCAGCGTTCTGGCAGTTCTTCGAGAGGAAGTCGGTTTTCGACGAGGTCCTGTTCGATCTCGACGCGCAACATGATATGTAGATTGTAGGTCAACTCATCGGCTTCCACCCGAATCAGCGAAGGCTTCACGCGGTTGATGGCCGCGTAGAATCGTTCCGTGTCGATTGTCTTCAGTTGATGGGCGAATGTTTGCTGGAGGATCGGATAGAAGAATTTCCAGAATGAGAACGACCGTCCGACGCAATTTTCCCAGAGTCGGGACTGGCTCTCATGAATACCCAGGGAGACAGATTCACCGAGCGGTGTCCCATAGTGATCAGTATCCAGCCCCTGGTCATACAGTCCATGCCCGCCTTCGTGGATGCAACTGAACAGGCAGGCCGGCAGTTCGTGTTGGTATACGCGAGTCGTGACCCGTACATCCGTCGGGTGGAAAGACGTGGTAAAAGGATGAGCCGACAGGTCGAGTCGACCGCGCTCGAAGTCATATCCCATCGCCATGAGGATGAGCCGGCCGAATTCCACCTGGCGTCCGGTGTCATAAGAGTGGTACAGAAAACTGTCATCAATCTTGGTCGAGCTGGCGGCGATCGCCTGAAGAAGTGGTACGAGGCGGGACCGTAACCGATCGAACAATGGTCTCAGCCACGCGATCGTGAGGCCGGGCTCATACGTATCAAGCAAAGCATTGTAAGGGGAATCATGATAGCCGGAGTACTCTGCTTCTTCTCGTTTCAAGGCAAGTATGGTCCGCAGACTCGGTAAAAATGTCTTGAAGTTGCTTTCTTCGCGGGCCTCCACCCATACTTGCTGGGCCAGCGAACACTCCCGGCTCAGACGTATGACGAATTCGGATGGTAGTTTTCTTGCCCGATCGAAGTCTCGCCAGACTTCGCGCAACAGAGCTCGGGAGGGCTCGTCCCAGCGTTCGCCGTTGGCCTCGATCAGATGGCCGCTGTCTCGATCAACCCATCGGCACAACAGTTGTTCGGTTTCAGGAGAAATCAACTGTCGATGCGCCAGGCCTTGCAAGGTCGCGATCTGATCGGCTCTGGCTGCGCCTCCTCCCGCCGGCATGTACGTTTCCTGATCCCAGCTCAGCACCGAAGCGGCACTGCTGATACGTTGAATATCCAGCAAACGAACGGTGAGCGGTTTGAGCGTTGCCAGCGTATTCACAACGACCTCTCTAAAGGGGGAGCAATTCCTTGATGTCCAGTTTACGTGAGTGCTCAAGCCGTTTTCAAACAGGGGAGGGACCATGCCGGAACTGATCAGCCCTGAGATCGAAGCCTACGCGGAAGCCCATTCTATTCCCGAATCGGACGTGTGTCGGATGGTGCGGGAGGAAACGACGAGGACCATGGAATTTCCTCACATGATGGTCGGCCCGCTGGAGGGCGCCTTTCTCAAGATGATGGTGCAGCTCACCAGAGCGACACGCGTGTTGGAAATCGGAATGTTCACCGGCTATAGCGCGTTGTGTTTCGCGGAAGCGTTGCCGAAAGGCGGGATGGTGACGACATGTGAAGTGGATGACCGATCGGCAGCCGTGGCCCGCCGATACTTTGCTCAGTCTCCAGACGGCCACAAGATCGTGATTAAAATGGGACCGGCTCTCGAAACCATGCGCGACCTTACGGGTCCCTTTGATCTCATTTTTATCGATGCGGACAAGCAGAACTACGTCAACTATTACCGGCAGTCCCTAGGCCTCCTCACATCCGGCGGCGTCATTCTTATCGACAACGTGTTATGGGAGGGGGACGTCTTGCGCGACCCTCCGCCGGATGCCAGGACGGCTGCCATCCAGGAATTGAATCGTCTCGTATCCGCTGATCAGGATGTTACCGCAGTCATGCTGACCATCCGGGACGGGATTCTCGTTATCAGGCCGAACGCTCACGCCAACCCGCATTGTTCATGAGGCGCACGGTGCGATGAAGAAAGAGGTGCGCGACGCGACGGATAAGGAGCGTCATGCTTGCGCACGGGCGCGAGGTTCACGACGCGCCGAATAAGGAGCGGCACGCGTGTGAACGCCGGCGAGTGGTGAGCCGGCCGTGTCCCGTGAGCGCCCACTGTCTTTAGACTCCTGTGAACGCCGACGAGGTCCACGGCGCGAAGAATAATGAGGTTCACGACGTGCAGAATAAT
>DAISKX010000047.1:0-12312 GCA_036820725.1 Nitrospiraceae bacterium | reverse complement strand
TCCTGTCCCTTCGGTATGGTCACAGTCTTTATGACTGAAACGAAAGATACAAGTTATGAGTTATGAGTTAGGAGTTTTGAGTTGAACTTACTCAGAACTTTAAACTCATAACTCCTTAGAGCATGCCTTCGATCGGGCTGCTGGCGGTCGCATACAGCTTGCGGGGTATCCGCCCCGCCTTGAAGGCCAAGCGACCGGCCCATACGGCGTGCTTCATCGCTTCGGCCATTGCAATGGGATCCTGCGCACCCGCGATCGCGGTGTTCATGAGGACCGCTTCCGCTCCATATTCCATAGCCAGTGCAGCATCGGACGCCGTGCCCACGCCTGCATCCACGATAATGGGCACCTTCACTGTTTCCATGATAATTTTGAGGTTGTACGGATTCCTGATGCCCAAGCCGGATCCGATGGGCGCGGCAAGCGGCATGACGGCGGGACACCCGATATCGACCAATTTTTTGGCCACGATGGGATCGTCGTTCGTATAGGGAAGGACGATGAACCCTTCTTTGACCAAGATCTTGGCGGCCTCAAGAAGACCTACCGTATCGGGGAACAGCGTCTTGTCATCGCCGAGAACCTCCAGCTTGATCAGATCCGATACGCCGGCTGCACGAGCCAGTCGGGCATACCTCAACGCATCTTCGACCGTGTAACATCCGGCCGTATTCGGAAGAATCGTATATTTCTTGGGGTCGATATAGTCGAGCAGGTTTTCTTTGGATCGGTCCGTGATGTTGACCCGCCGGACGGCCACTGTCACCACGTCGGCTCCCGATGCCTCGAGAGCCTTCTGGGTTTCGATGAAATCTTTGTATTTGCCGGTTCCGACCCAAAGACGGGACTTGAACTCACGCCCAGCAATAACGAGTCGATCGTGTGCATCCATTTAGGTACTCGAGCGGATACTTCTATGCCGCTCCTCCTCCAATAAAGCTTAAGATCTCGATACGATCACCTTCATGAAGAAACCTCGCGTCGAAATCGTCCTTCGCTAAGATTTCCAAGTTGAGTTCCACGGCCACCCGATCGACGCGAACATCCAGTTCACGCAAGAGGCCAGCCACCGTCGTACCGTCGTTGACGCCTCGCGATTCGCCGTTGACCTGAATATGCACCGTATTACCCCGGAATATTTATCCTAGGGGACGCAGAAGTGGCTTGTCAACCAACTGCGTACGTCTTAAAAGTCGTGCCAGGTCATGCTGAAAGCGCTTGCGGAACTATGTGTCGTACTACGTCGCGTCTGATCGACCTCGCACCATGAAGTATGTCATACATGATGGACAATGTGGGCCGGTATCCGGCGTTCCGCAGTCCGCGTCGATCTCTGACCAGCTCTTCACAGTCCTTATCGTCTCTCCCTATAATGATGACAACCATGGGCTGCTGAGCGCAACAATGGCAGATTGCCGCTCAGTCAAAGGAGTGGAACTGCACCGCCCATCAGGACGTACAGCAAGATGGGATTGGGGTGCATCGGATACCTATGCACGAACGTAATCTCCTGCTGGCGGAGGTGTTTCAATCTATGGCCAACCTCCTGGCAACTCAACGCGCCAATCCATACCGTATTCGCGCGTATCGTAAGGCTGCCGAGACGATCTTATCCCTGGAGGAGGATATCGCCGACATACTGAAACGCAAGGAGCTGGAACTCATACCCGGAGTGGGGCGTGATTTGGCAGGGAAGATTCAGGAATACTTGGAAACCGGTACAATCCGATCGTATGAAGAACTCAAGAGTCCGCTTCCTGAGGAAGTTTCCGATTGGGCGTCTTTACCAGGCCTGTCGGAATCAATCGTCGGATATCTCTATTTTCGGCTCGGCATTCGAACACTGAACGATTTGGATACTCTGGTCCGCTCCCATCTCATGCGGACCATGCCTGGATTTACTGGACCGGAGGATGCGCTCCTCCAGGCGATCCATGCACGTCAGCAGCGGCCAAACAATTAGGCAGGCCCGAGGGATTTGAAAATCTTCCAGCTCTTCAACAGTTCCACAGCCTTTTGTAACTGCACATCGTCCTCGAGAGAAAATTCACCGCCTGCATCGATCGGCAGAGGCGCAGGCGGAGTTCCGTTCCGATGTGTTGGATCATCGCCCGATTTCTGCTGTGTTTGCGGCGGCTCTTTGGCGGATGAGGGCTTCCCCGTCTTCACCTCCGCCTCCTTTTCCTTCGTCTCCTTTTCTTTCGTCTCCTTCTCTCCAGCTTTCGCGACCGTCTGGGGCTGAAGTTTGACGACGATATCGGGAGTGATACCGGTGGATTGAATCGAGCGCCCCTTGGGTGTGTAATACTTCGCCGTTGTGAGCCGCAAGCCTGACCCGTCTCCGAGCGGCAGGATCGTTTGAACTGATCCTTTTCCAAACGTGGTCGTTCCCACAATGACCGCACGCCCCCAATCCTGCAAAGCCCCTGCGACGATTTCGGATGCGCTGGCCGATCCTTCGTTGACCAGAATGATCATCGGAGAATCTTCCAACGTTTCCTTGGTCTTCGAGAACCACTCATCTTTCTTGCTCTCACGTCCCTTGGTATAGACGATCAACTTGCCGTTCCCAACAAACTGCTCGGACACGTCTACCGCCGCAGTCAGTAGGCCGCCCGGGTTATTGCGAAGGTCCAGAATCGTTCCTTGGACCTTCTGCTCTCGGAACTGCCTGAGGGCACGGCTCAAATCCCTACCGGTGGCTTCCTGAAACTGCGTCAAACGGACATACCCAACGGTATTGTCGATGACCTTGGATTTGACACTTTCGATTTTGATCGTATCCCGAACAAGGGAGAACATCATCGGATCAGTTGCCCCGTCACGCTGGATGGTAAGATGCACTTTAGTCCCCTTCGGCCCACGCATCTTTTGAACCGCATCCATCAGTGTGAGATCCTTAGTGGATTCATCGTTCACCTTCGTGATGAAATCTCCGGCTTTGATGCCGGCCCGGTGGGCGGGAGTCCCTTCAATGGGAGCAATCACGGCAAGGCGATTATCCTTGACGCCGATCTGAATTCCGACCCCCCCGAATTCTCCTTTGGTCTCGACCTGCATTTCCTTATACATGTCCTGGGTCATGTAGGCCGAATGCGGATCGAGCGTTGACAACATGCCGCGGATCGCCCCCTGCACCAGATCTTTCACCTTTGTATCGTCGACGTAGTGCTTTTGCACCTGCGTCAGGACCTCGGAAAAGGTCTTCAATTCCTCATAGGTTTCAGACGCATGCCCTGTCCGCTCCCATCCCTTTTCAATGAGAACGCCGATCCCTAGCACGAGGGTAATGATGAGGGCTCCGAATAACCACCGCCGACGATGCTGCTGTTCCATGGCTTGCTTCCTTCCTTCGCAATCCTAACGTTTGGAGAGCCACATCAGGGGATCCACCGGCTCCGCTCCGTCGCGTAACTCGAAATATAGCGTATTTTCGCCCGTCATTCCGGTATCTCCGGTCTCCCCTATTGTTTGCCCCGCCTCGATCTTGGCGCCGACCGCCGTGAGAAGCTTCGAGGCATGAGCATACAGGGAAAAGACACCGTTTGCGTGATCAGCAATTATAACCAGTCCATAGCCTTTCAACCAGTCCGCATAGACCACTGTACCTCCGAGCACGGCCCGTATAATACTACCTTCCCCCGCACGAATCTCAATACCCTTCCGCTGAATGTAGGTGTTGAAGGTTGGGTGTTTCTGCCGACCGAAATAGGACACCACCTGTCCATCCGTGGGCCAAAGTAATGATCCCCGAAGCGCGCGTATGCCGGCGGTTCCTCCCGGAGAGCGGTGAGCGGTCGCACGCCTTCTGGCCTCGAGTTCTCTGAGCAGGCTGTCCACCCGTGACGCAGAGCGCTCCAATTCTTCCACAGCACGGTCATAGGATTCCTTTTCATGAGTGATCTTGGCAAGGTAGACCCGCTTGTCCTTTTTCAACCCTTGAATTTGAGACAGCTTTTGTTCGGTACTCGCCTTATACGCCAGAATTCGGCGGCGCGCGTCTTCCCGCTCCCGTTCGACTGCCGCAACTCGCTCGGCGTCAGTCCGATATTGCCCCATGATCTGGAATTCCCGTTGGGAGACCGCCGACAGATACTGAAAACGCCGCTGAAAGTTCCCATATGACGTCGAAGCCAGTAGGCTTTTGAGATGGCCGAATCGGCCTTCGACATACTGCACCCGAAGACGGGCGGCAATCGCGTCACGCCGTTCATCGATACTGTGCTCCAGTACGTCCAACTGCGAGTTCATCTGCTCGATTTCCCAATCCTTCAGTTTCAGCTTTTTACGGATGTCCTGATGGTCCTGCCGGTATCGTACCAACCGCTCGTCCAACGACTGAAGCCCTTGCAGGATGGATTCGCGCTTTTTCCCCACTTCATCGGACTTCTTCTTTTTTTCTTCAATGGTGCCACGCAGTTTTTCCAGATTCTTCCGCTCCTGTTCGATCTTGTCGCCGTACGAGTCGCGCAGTTCAGATTGAGGCTGTGCCGTTTCCGTCAAGACCCCGGTGATCGCCAGACACAGAATCAGGATGCGGGCGGCTGATCTCATGCCCGACCTTCCGCGAACCGCAGCAGTGATAAATAGCTGCCGGCAAACCCAAGAAAGAGCCCAACAGCCACCAAAAGGGCGCATATCTCCAGCGGAAAAAAGATCAACAGGGCATCCACTCCGAGGAACCGACTGGTAGACCGGATTTCGTGCCGGAACAATTCAAACCCGATCTTCAAAATGACGAGGGAAAGGGCACTGCCAAGGAGCCCCAGCACAGCCCCTTCCAACGCATAGGGAATGCGGATAAAGGCTTTGGTGGCACCGATCATCCCCAAGATTTCAATCTCTTCCCGTCGTGCATACAGAGTCAAGCGTATCGTGTTTGCAATGATTGTCACGCAGGCAGCGGAAAGGATCACCCCCACAATCATGGCCGCCGCTTCGATATAGCGTACCATGCTGCCCAACGTCTCGATCCAATCCTGGCTATATTGGACTTGTCCCACACCGGTAATCATGCGAGCCCGTTCCGCCCATCGTTTGACGCCATCGGCCGAACGAAATTGAGGGGCCACGGTCACGACAAAGGAAGCCGGCAACGGGTTCTGGCCCAGCCCTTGGAGCAAGTGGGAATCCGCTGGAAACTGTTTTTGGAATTCGATGAGTGCCTGCTCTTTGGACACATACAGCAACGACGCGACGGCTCGATCGGCCCGAAGCTGCCGCTCGACGTCGGCAATACTCTGACCGGTGAGATCGTCCTGCAGGTAGACGATCACTTCGATTTCCCGTTCCAGAGAATTGGCCATGGCTCTCAGATTGACGTAAAGCAGAAGAAAGATACCGACGCACGCAAACGTGAATGCCGTCGTCGCCACCGCCACCATCGTGGTGGTTCGATTCGTAAGGACATTCGTCATCGCTTCGCGCAACAGATAGGACAAGCGCCTCATACAGCGATCTGCGGCTGCGTTTGAAGCTTGCCTTGATTCAAGGAAATCACTCGCCGATTCACGTGCGCCATGACCTGCGGATCATGCGTCGCAACCAGGATCGTGGTGCCTCGCGCATTGATGAGTTTGAACAGTTCAATGATCTCACTGGTCAAATCAGGATCCAAATTGCCGGTCGGCTCGTCGGCAAGGAGTACGATCGGCCCGTTGACGATCGCGCGCGCAATACATACCCTTTGCTGTTCGCCGGTCGAGAGGCCCAGAGGGTATTGGTCCTTCTTATGATCGAGCCCGACAGCCTTGAGCGCCTCCAGGACTTTTCGACGAATATCGCCCTGAGTGGCCCCTTGCACCAGCAGCGGCAAAGACACATTGTCGAATACGGTTTTTTTCGGCAACAATCGAAAATCCTGGAAGACGATACCGACTTTTCTCCTCAGATACGGAATCTCTGGTGGAGACAGCTTGGACACATTTCGACCTTGAACAAAAATCTGACCTTCATCCGGTTGTTCGGCCCCGATCAACAACTTGAGCAACGTCGATTTTCCGGCCCCGCTCGCGCCCATTAAAAGGATAAATTCACCCTTCTCGATTTCCAACGTAATATCCGAAAGCGCCATGCGACGGTCATAGTGTTTTGATACGTGAAATAATTGAATCATACGTCTAATATCCGACAGACATCCGCACGGCTGTCATTCCGTCAACAGTGAAGATCGGTGTCGCCTGCCTGAAAGGCATCCTGAATGAGCTCAATGGACCCTTCCCGTGACTCCTCTCCGGAAACAAGCACGACGTCGAACCGACAGGCACGGTCACGGATTCGATGGCGAGCCAGGTAGTATGCAGCTTGCCGCACGATACGAGCTTGCTTCTTCGCATCCACCGCATAACGTGCACCTCCGCACGCCTCGGTTTGTCGTGCTTTCACCTCTACAAATACGAGCACACCGCCGTCTTCGGCAATCAAATCCAACTCTCCCGACGACGATTTCAGATTGCGCTGAAGAATGCGGTATCCGCGGCGCCGAAGATATTCCTCCGCGCGGGACTCGCCCTCTTTGCCAAAACGCTGACGCGGATCAAGCATGACTACTTTCCGCCCGGATGTCACTCTCGTCCCACTTACAACTGGTTCGTGGTTGCCGTAGACCTCAGGCGAGCCAGGCGAACCACCACCGGCCAAAACGTGCGCCGATGAATCGCACAGGGCCCGTGACGCGTGAGGAGACGAAGATGTTCGGGTGTGGAATATCCCTTGTGAGAGAGAAAATTATACTCAGGATATTCCGTATGATAGCCCGCCATCATCCGATCCCTCGTGACCTTGGCTATGACGGACGCGGCAGCAATGGAGAGGGACAGACAATCTCCGGTGATGATCGCGCGTTGAGGGATTGAGAGAAGTGGCAGGGTCAGCGCATCCAAGAGAAGGAAGTCCGGGACAAGCGGCAATGATACGATCGCTCGTTGCATGGCCAGCCGGGTTGCTTCCAGAATGTTGATTCGGTCGATCTCCTTCTCGGTCGCGGAGCCGACACCGACCATGGTAGCCCTGTCCCTGATGGACACGTAGAGCTGATCACGTTCAACCGCAGAAAGCTGTTTGGAATCATTCAATCCACGCACCTGGCAACGGCGCGGAAAAATGACCGCAGCCGCGATTACCGGGCCGGCCAGCGGGCCTCGCCCAGCCTCGTCGAGACCGGCAATATAGCGGTATCCGCAACGCCTGGCCTCCACCTCAAAAATATCGGTGGGTCCCACTCGCGATGGCTCCTGAGCGACGACCAAACGAGGTCCTCTCGTCGCGGTGTCAGTCAGATCATGATGGATCAGGATTTCGCGGACGAAGTTTCCAGCACACTTCCAGAATTCGATGCGTCTTCTGTACTCGCGCCCGTCGCACGAGGCTTGCTTTCGGCGACAAACTCCCGATCTTCTACCTTGGCGAACTTCCCCTTCTTCGACCGCAGGTAGTAGAGCTTGGCTCGACGGACTTTGCCCTGACGAACGACGGCGACTTTGGCCACACTGGGGGAATGGATGGGGAAAATTCTTTCCACGCCGACACCGTACGACACCTTCCGAACGGTGAACGTTTCAGTATTGAGGGTTCCTTTTCTGGCAATCACGGTGCCTTCATAGACCTGGATACGCTCTTTTTCACCTTCGATGACTTTCACATGCACGCGAACGGTATCCCCGATCTCAAACACGGGCACCGTCTTCTTGGTCAAGGATCGCTGGATCCGTTCTAGCCGATTCATACGTTTTACCCCTCCTCCCCGTCCTGCACTGAAATGGCAGACAAGCTTTCGTGGACTATGTCATTCAGTAATGTCTGGTCTTCTTCGCTCAGGACGCGATCCCGAAGCAAATCGGGCCGCTTCAAGTAGGTGTTGCGCAAAGACTCTTTTCTCCGCCACAGCCGAATGGCTCCATGGTGTCCTGAGATGAGCACCTCCGGAACCGTCATTCCCCGGACGTCGGCCGGTCGGGTGTAGTGAGGATATTCCAGCAAAGAATCCGAGAACGTTTCCTCTGCTGTCGATGCCGGATCACCAAGCACGCCAGGGATCAGACGTATTGACGCGTCAACCATCACCAAAGCCGCCAACTCACCACCTGTCAACACATAGTCCCCAAGAGAAATTTCTTCGGGATGAAGGGCCTGCTTCACTCGCTCGTCGATCCCTTCATAATGGCCACAAATGAAGACGATAGGCCGACCTTCGTGAGCCAGATTCTTCGCGCAGTCCTGGGTAAATAATCTTCCCTGCGGAGACGGTAGGATAATGCGCACATCATCACTCAACCCGCGTTGTTGTAAAGAAACCCTCAGTGTATCGAGCGCCTGAAGAATAGGGTCAGCCTTCAGCACCATTCCTGCCCCGCCGCCATAGGGCGTATCGTCTGCAGTCTTATGCCGGTCTTCTGTGAAGTCGCGGACGTTATGTACCCGGACCTCCAGGAGATTTTTTTCTTGTGCCCGTTTCAGTATGCTCTGCCCAAGAACGGGGCTCAGCATCTCGGGGAACAAGGTCAAGATATGACACTGCATCACGACGACTCCACCATGCCTTCGGCCCGTATCGTCATCACACGTCCAACGAGATCCACCGCTGCGATCATGCTCTTCAGCGCAGGGATCAAAAGTTCCTGTTGCCCCCTGCGTACCACAAAAATATGATTCCCAGAGGATTCCAGTATTTCTTCCACCGTTCCCAGGACGTTCTTGCCTTCGTCCATCACCGTCATACCTAGCAGATCATACTCGTAATACAGTCCGTCGGCCAGCGAAGGCGACGCTGAACGCGGGATCTGCAACCACGCTCCCCGAAACCGGGCTGCCTCCTCGGGCGTCGTGAATGCTTCAAACCCCATAATGTAGGATCGTCCACCGGGTCGGACATGCGTGACGGTCGTCGTGAGAGAATCACCGGCCGGCGCCACGAGCGTTACTTCCTTCAGCTGGCCAAATCGTCCCGGCACATCGCTCAACGATTGGACCTTCACCTCGCCACGTACACCAAACGGGCGTTCAATCCTTCCGATGGTGACTCGTTCTGCCTGATCAAGCATTGCCACTCTAAGAGCGACAGCCGGAACGGAAATCGCTCCTGCACCGCGTTACTTTTTATTCTTTTCCGCCTTCTCGGTCTCGAACTGTTTCCAGACTCCCGCCCGCTTGAGCAGGGTCCGTACCGTGGTGGTCGGTTGGGCTCCGTGCCGCAACCAGCTGAGAACACGTTCCTGCTTCAATTGAGGGACTGCTGGATTTTTGAGTGGATCAAAAATTCCAAGAATCTCCAGGAATCGGCCATCCCGAGGCTTACGCGAATCCGCCGCCACGACTCGATACATCGGTCTCTTGTGCCGTCCCGTTCGGGCCAGCCGTAGATGAACTGCCACCGTATCTCCTCCTTCTTCAAGTACTGAACATGAGGGGTTGATGCAAAAACCCAGACAATTCTCGCGCAATGTTTCCTACAACTTCACTCGCATCGGGCGCTCTCCGCCAGAACCACTCGAATCTCTGTTCACATGGAGCGCAACAGTTGGGCCAATTGGCGCTTTCCCCCCGCCCCGGTCATCACTTTTGCGATTTTCCGCGCGGATAAGAATTGCTTGATCAATCGATTGACCTCCGGCACGCTGGTCCCGCTTCCTCGGGCAATGCGCTTCTTGCGACTCCCGTTGATGATCGTATGATCGCGCCGTTCACGCGGCGTCATGGAATCGATCATAGCCGCGACGCGTTTCATTTCTTTCTCCGGCACCGTACCACCGGTCATCTCTTTTAATCGTTGTCCGCCCGGTAACATACCCAGAATCTGTTCAAATGACCCGAGACGGTTCACTTGGCCGAGCTGTTCCCGAAAATCCTGCAGGGTAAACGTATTGCTCGTCAGTTTCTTTTGCGCCGCCTCGGCTTGTTCCTGAGTAAAGGTTTCCTGGGCTTTTTCAATAAGCGACAGCACATCGCCCATACCGAGGATGCGTGAAGCCAGGCGATCCGGATGGAAGAGCTCAAGGGCATCGAGCTTTTCCCCGGTGCCGAGAAACTTGATCGGCTTCCCCGTCACGGCACGGATAGAAAGGACGGCTCCTCCTCGAGCATCACCTTCAACCTTTGTGAGGATGATGCCGGTCAAACCGACCTGCTGATCAAACCGGCTCGCCATGTTGACGGCGTCCTGTCCGGTCATCGCATCGGCAACGAGCAGGATCTCCTGAGGCGTCACGGCGGTCTTCACCGCAACCAGCTCCGCCATCAGTTCCTCATCGATGTGCAACCGACCCCCGGTATCCAGGATGACGAGGTCATATCCCTGCTCATCACCGCGAGTCACTCCCCGTTGACAGATTCGCACGACATCAGCTCGCGACGCGTCCGCCTGATCAACGCGAAATACGTCGATGCCGAGATCCCGTCCGAGACTGGACAATTGATCTCCCGCTGCAGGTCTTCGTGGATCGGCTGCGACTAATAGAACGCGTTTCCCTTGATGCTTGAAGAGTCGGGCGAGCTTTCCGCAAGTCGTGGTCTTGCCGGCTCCCTGCAATCCCACCATCATCGCCACTGTCGGTGGCTTAGAAGCAAGACCGAAGCCGGCCTTCTCGCCGCCCATCATGTTGCGGAGTTCATCCCACACGATCTTGACGACCTGATGGCCGGGCGTCAGACTTTGAAGCACTTCCTGACCAATGGCTTTCTCACGGACCCGGTCAAGAAAATTCTTGACCACCTTGAAATTGACATCCGCTTCCAGAAGGGCCAGTCGGACTTCCTTCAACGCCTCGGTAATGTTTTCTTCTGTGAGGACCCCCTGACCCCGCAGTTTTTTGAGGATCCGCTCAAATTTCTCGTTCAATGCATCAAGCATACGTCACCAAACAAAAAGGCAATCGAAGACATTCCTTTCCCCCATCTCCGATCACCTCGAAAAAACTGAAAAAAGAGTATCGCGCAGTCTAATGGACAGGTCTCAAGAAGTCAAGATTCTGGGCATGATCCGGGCAGATTTGCGCGAACCGCCCTCGGCCAGAACCAACCGCTCGCGAACGGATACATGAGGATGAGACGCACTCATTCAACACCACTGCTACCCCATCACGAGTTTGTGCGGATAAAGCAGGGCCGAACCGCCGCTCTTTTGGACTCCTCTTCCGGGCTCAAGAATTCCTGCACTCGATCAAGACCTTCAACATCTTCGTCCCGCGACATGCACGACTCCTCGTCTGGCATGCATTTTGTTGACATCCAGAATGGCTTCCGATAAGGTTTCTTCGTCGGTCGTGGTACAACTACGCAGGGCCTTAGGGGAAGGGCTTGATGAGAAAATCCGTGGGCATTTTGCTGGTGTTCATCTTGATCGGCGGGATGCTTGGCGGGATCTTCGGTGAAATTCTTCGCGTCATGGCCCCGAACGGCACCATTCAGAATATTTTTGCGAGTTACTTTTCTCCCGGCATCAATCCTCCCCTCACCATAGACCTGGTTCTTCTCAAGCTGACGTTCGGCTTCAGCATTAAAGTGAATTTGCTCAGCATTCTCGGCATATTTCTCGGCGCCTACCTCTACAAGCAGATGTAACATCTGCCAGAACGCCGGATCGGTGTATATTCAGCATCCCACGACTAAGGCGGCAGATCAGGCGCGGTACAGTCCGGGCCTGGATGGCGTGATCGCCGGCGAGTCGGCCTTGTGTCTTGTGGATGAAGGCGCGGCGGGTCTTCGTTATCGGGGCTATGCGATCGGGGATTTGGCTCAATGGAGCAGTTTCGAGGAGGTCGCCCATCTTCTATTGTTCGGTCACTTGCCCTCGAGCAAAGAGTTGGACGGCTTCATCGCAATGCTTGCCGCCAACCAGTTCCTGCCTGATCCGGTCGTGCATTGGGTGAAGACGGTGCGGCCGGACATGCACCCGATGGATGTGTTGCGAACAGGCATCTCGCTGTTGGGTCTCAGCGACCCGGAGGCGCAGGAGGGATCGCGCGAGGCCAACCTCCGAAAATCGGTGCGATTGCTCAGTCAAATCCCGCTGCTGATCGCCCATGCCTATCAGGTTCCGAGGGGAGGGCAACCGCCCCGTCCTGCCGCTACCCACGGGTTCGCCCACAACTTGCTCGATCTTGTGGCAGAACGGAAGGACGGCAAACTGGTCGACGCGATGGCGCGTGTCCTGAACGTCTCGCTGATTCTCTACGCGGAGCACGAGTTCAACGCGTCCACGTTCGCTGCACGGGTCGTGGCTTCCAGCCTCGCCGACCTGCACGGCGCGGTCACCGCGGCAGTGGCATCTTTGAAAGGACCGCTTCATGGAGGCGCGAACGAAGCGGTGGCCTCCATGAT
>DAISKX010000046.1:0-12387 GCA_036820725.1 Nitrospiraceae bacterium | reverse complement strand
AGTACACGAGGGTCCACGTCTGCTGCAAGAAGACGCACCTCACTTTTTAGGGACGTAAAGGTGGCGAAGCTGGGTCGGGAAGGATTTGGGTGAAGGCAGGACGATAGTCAGGATTTGTCGTCAGGTTTGCGAAGGAAGGTTCGTCGCATCGGTGACAACAATCATACCGCGCATGATCGGATGAATCCGGCACTGATAGTGATAGCGACCGGCTGGTAGGTTCGGGATCGCATAGCTTCCGCCAGGATCCACTGCTCCGGAATCGAACGCACAGCGCTCCCCTTCCTCGAAACATCCATCATGCGTGACAGTATGGTGCGTGGGAGTAGGATTATCCCACTGGATAGACGCCCCGCTCGTGACTGTAACAGCCGAAGGCACGTAATATGGGGAGCTGCTATCCATCAATACGCGACCTTGTGGTGGGCTGGCGCTCGACGGCCCGACCGAACACAACAGAGCCCCAAGAATGTAATACGCAAATTTTGTTTTGGTCATGGTCATACAGGTCTCAATAACTCAATAAGGCCCTGCCAAGTTAGAGTCAAGATTCATGCGAAAGATTCTCCAGGAAGATATGAAAGTCTGCCGTATTACCGATACTTTATGAATAACTCTCCACTCTTATTCCATATTACAAAATGGTCTAGGGCCATCCAAAGATCTGACGCTGTTATTCTAACATGAAAGCGCAAAGAACTCTTGACGGCGGCAGTCCGTTGTATGATGCTGCGGCCCCAAAAAGGACACTACCGCCTTGGGGATGCCGTCCATTCCGGTCTACCTGACAGTCATCATACTCGTTCTGAAGACCGTCCCGATTTGTCATGCCTTTTCGATTGTATTTCCTGAGGAAATACCAACTCTTCGGTCCGGTCAACACATCCCGATAACGGTCGACATCGACCCGGGGGTTGGCGTGCGCCAGGTTCGATACTACTGGTATCGAGAGGACGAAGAACCATTGGGGGCTCAGCACGGAGAGGCGGCGTTGGTTGGAACGGTCGCCTCGACCCCGGCATATGGCGGTATGCTGAAGGTGCCTGCTGAGGCGCTGGGGCTTATGCGTCTTCTAGCGGTGGGGGATGTGACCGGCGGTCGATTGGCGGGGCGGGAGGATTTTGATGAACGGGTGATCCAAGTGCAGGCCTCCGCGGAACTGCTGACGATCGAGTTCGGTGTGGAAAAACCATGGCGACTCACAACGATAGGCCGGATCATTCCCCTCACGGTCATCGGCCAGTTCGCTGATCATCTGGAGCGACAACTGAGTGGGGGTTCCACCGGCAGCCGGTATTCTTCTTCCAATCAGGACGTGGTCCATGTCACCTCCGACGGGTTGGTGCAGGTGATGGGTAATGGGAAGGCAGTGCTTACCGTCGGGAACGGGGGGGTAGAAGGAGCTCTGGACGTGATCGTGACTGCGGACGGTGAACCTAATCGCCCTCCCGTTGCACGGGTATCGAATCAGATTGTCGCCAAGGCCAGTTCGGTGGTGACACTCAATGGTCTCGAGAGTAGCGATCCTGACGGGGACCCGCTTCGGTATGAATGGAAACAAACTCGAGGAAACAAAGTCACGCTTATGAACATGGACGAGGCGAAGGCCGTGTTTGTCGCCCCGCCTGTGTCCACCAAGAAGTTCTTCCAGTTCAAATTCCGTGTGACGGACATGCGTGGTCCCGATGTAGTGAAGGGAGCAGATAGCCAGTCGAAAACGGTGGATGTGTGGATAGAACCATAGGGTGAGAGGCCGGTGCTGTATTCTAAGCAAGACGGTTGCAAGAGGTTCCTCGTTCATGCTAGATGGTGGCCCGAAGCTGGTGAAACTGCTGTGAAGATGACCCTAGAGGAGGACGTGTAATGGCGAAGAAGAAAAAACAGACGATGAAAATGAAAAAGAAAGCGAAGGCCGCCAAGCCGGCACGCATGAAAAAAATGTCTGCAAAGAAGACGACCAAGAAGCCCTCGCCCAAACGCTCGCAACCGTCCAAGAAGACAGCCAAGAAGACTGCTAAGAAATCGGCCGCCGTTGCCAAGAAGGCGCCTAAAAAATCGGCCACTGTCGCCAAGAAGCCGGCCACCGCGGCCAAGAAACCAGTGAGAGCGCTTGTCCCGGAAGAGAAGCCGGCAAAACCAGTTGCCACGACACCGCCTAAGACGGAAGTCGAAACCAAGCCTAAATCCAAACAACTCGAGCTAGACGAAGAGATAGGCGAGGATATCGAAGAAGAGGTTGCTGAAGAGGTCGAGGAAGACATCCAAGAGGAATTGTCCCTCGACGATGAAGACGATGATGTCGACTATTTGGAAAAATCGGAAGATCTGCTCGATGATGGCGATGACTACCGCACGCATTAGACGCCCCTCATATCGAGAGGCTGATTCATCTTTCAGCCACCATCCTCTGTACAGATACTGGCGCCAATGTTGAGTCGAGAATTAGTCTCTGGGAAAGGGTTCCCGCATGTGACAGGGCTGAAAAAATCTGTGTTTCTGCCGCCCACCAGCAAACGGTCCGCCGGATAATCCTATTGGACCTCCCTCCCAATTGGTCATTTCTTCATGAGCCACTTTCTTTTTGTTGCCGGCGCCCTTCGCGAGCGAACGTCTCAAGAGAGCGCCGAGTGTCAATTATCGGCCGGCATATGGGGGCTTCGGACTGCGCTGATTGCAGATAATCTGAAGAAGTTCGTGACAGAACAGTCCCATGGTCTCGTGTATGTCCTCAAAATGGGAATTTGCGCCGATTTTGCGATCCTCTCACCGGTCCTGCCGTTTACAGCGATGGATGATCTCCTTCAGGATGACATGCGAACCGAGGCGCGATTCGGGTTTGTGCGTGTCGAGGTAAGACGCCGGTGGAATTCTTCCGCGGTGCAGTGTCAAACCCTTTTGCAACAAGTCCTGAATGTCCCGGAGCAGGCCGAATTCAACCGACGGCTCAGCCTGGGTATGCATCGATTGACGGAGCCAGAATATCGGGCGATTACGAATGGGCTGAGCGAAAATATCCTAGGCGCAAAATCGTAGAGTAAAAAGCGGGCGCCCTGCCTGTTAGAGACTGCGTCCTGTCATCCGTTGATAGGCTTCCTCGATCGTGCCGACCTCGGATATCTCCACATTGAGTTCCAGTCCAAGACGCACAAGGTCCCAATCAGGGCTACGCAATTGGCCGGTTGGAATGAGGATGGTTCGGTGGCCTTCGCGGCTTGCGGCGCGAACTTTATCAGGGATGGATCCTACCGGTCCCACGGTGCCGTCAGGATTGATAGTTCCGGTCAGTGCTACACCCCGATTGATCGTCTCACCCTTAAATAGGGCGATGAACCCTACGGCCATAGCGGCGCCCGCGCTAGGACCATCGCTGCCGGTAGCCATGTATGCAATTCCAAGCGCGGTGACAGTGCCCGAGTGTTGCACAGATGGGGTGCGTTCGATGGCAAACTGAAATGCTGCGGACATGGATCTCAGATTGTCGTGTCCCAACACGACGTTGCCGATCTGCCATTGGAGAGCAGTGGGGACGGGAGTCGGCTGTTGATCCCATCGCAGGAGCAAGACTTCAAACACCCCCAGGTTGTTTGACTTCATTGCGGCAAGAATGGGAAGTTCGATGATGTGTTCGCAAAGGGCTGGCGGGGGTGTAATCATCTGAAAGATGATCCAGATCGTCAGTAGAGTCGTTCGAATGGGATATGCGACTAGCATGAGACTGATGGCGCCTGACTGGAAGGCCATTCGAAGTCTACCAAACGTGTGGGGAGTGTAAAGTGTGTGGCTGGATCGCCGCTCTGGTCGTCAAGCGCAGGCCGGGCCTATTCGCGCGATGATAAGTGTGGTACGGCATATCTTGGTTCTCTCCCTTCTCCTGAATATCCTCCTGTTCATGACCCCAGGACCGGCGTCCGGGGGCACCTGTCGGGAACATCGGAACGGAAACAAGGTCGGCACCACTTTCACACTGCACTTGATCGGTTGCTCAGAGGAAGAGCGTATAGCGCGGCCGCTACAGGCTGATCAAATTTTGAGGGCCTTGAAGAAAGGAATGAGTATTGACCTTTCGGGCGTGACCATCCAAGGCGATCTGTTTTTGGACGAGTTGCCGCTGATCGATTCTGGAAAAGCCCTCGCTCTGTCAGTGGAGGACAAAGAGATGCTTCAGAAGTTGGGTGCGCACTCGATTCGCCTGATTCCTGCGATGCTCTCCATCCGGGACTCCGTTGTCGTGGGAAAGGTCGGCTCCCGGTTGAAGGACGGCCTTCTGGTGATCGCAGGCCCCGTCCTCCTCACCAACACTCGATTTGAAGGAGCCGTCGACTTGTCGCGGACGGTGTTTTTAGGAGTCGTCGATTGCTCATCTGCCGTCTTTCTTAAAGAAAGCTATTTCGTTCAGAGCCGGTTTCAACAGCCTGCCCTCTTTGCTCAGGTAACATTCGGTCCCCATACGAGATTTCATCGGGCAATCTTTGCCGGAGAGGCGACGTTTTATCGGGCTCGTTTCAGCGGGCTGACGGAGTTTCTGGAAGCGGTGTTTGAACAGAACGCAAATTTTGCAGGGTCGCAGTTCCTTTCCGGAACAGGGTTCTCCGGCAGCCGGTTCAATGGGAAAGGGGACTTTACCGGCTCAATTTTTGAGGGCGATGTCTACTTCTTGTTTTCATCCTTCAAAGGGGGGGCTGCATTTCGCGGGGCGCAGTTCCGATCCGTCGCTGATTTTTCCGATGCTGACATTGCAGGAGATCACGATCTAGCACGAAGTGTCTTCACCAAGCCGCCCCAGCTACCCAATTCTCTCCAGGGTGAACGCTCACCTTCAATACCCCCGCGGAGCTGGATTTCTCAGTACGGGGTGACCTTATCGCTGTTCCTGTTGTCCTTGGCATTGGTTGTATTCTTGTTCAGGTTAAAGTAGCGTAGGTGAAACCCCCATATATAGATTTAGGGCTTGCCGGTACCCCTATAAGCTGCTATAAGGTAGGCGAATTTCCAAAGGCCAGACGTGCGAGGCGGGATGGACCAAGCCGAGCTTCCCTATCAAGTCAGAATCGAAAATTTCGAAGGACCGCTGGATCTTCTTCTTCATCTCATTAAGAAAAACGAAATCAACATTTACGACATTCCCGTCGCCCTCATCGCGCAGCAGTATTTGGACTACCTGTCGGTCATGAAAGAGTTGAATCTCGCGGTGGCGGGAGAATTTCTCGTCATGGCTGCGACGCTGCTGCACATCAAATCCCGGATGTTGTTGCCGGAGGATGAAGCGCCGGACGAGGAAGAGGATGGCCCAGACCCGCGCGAGGAATTAGTACGTCGTCTTCTGGAGTATAAGCAGTTCAAAGAAGCCGCGTCTCAACTGGATGGACAGGAGCGACTCTGGCGAGAGATGTTTACGCGAGAAACGGTTCCTTCCATTGAGCTTGAATCCGATGAGGCTTTGTTGGAGGATGTGTCCTTATTCAATCTGGTAGATGCCTTGCAAGAGATGTTAGCCCGCAACCCGGGCAAACAGATGGTCGAAATTATTCCTGATAACATGACGGTCCGGGATCGCATGAACGCCATTATCGAAACGTTGGAAGGTCAAGAGGCTGTGCCGTTCACCTCGCTATTCGATATCTCCAGTCATCGCATCATCGTCATTGTGACCTTTCTCGCGTTGTTGGAACTCATTCGGATACGTGTCGTGAGGGTGTTTCAAAGCGAGATCTTCGGCGCAATTCTCGTCTCACGTGCCTTTTCTGCCGTGACAGAGGGCGACCCAGCCGAAGATACGGAATGGAGGAATTTATGACTGCCGGTACAGCTCAGGTGGTGGAAGATGCCGTCGAGTTGCAGGAGCAGACAGCAGAACCGGCGGCCGGGGAAATGGGCACTGATGGCGAGGTCCACTTGAACGGTCATTATGAGAATGGTGCTCCGGTCGCGAATGAAGTCCCGTCGATTTCGGAGACGCGAGAGCTTCGGGGCATCCTGGAGGCGCTGTTGTTCATGTCGGCTGACCCTCTTCCCATGAATCGCATTGTCTCGTTGTTGGGTGCCGTGTCTAAGCAGGAAGTCGAGCAGGCGCTGATCAGCCTGAAACACGACTATGAGCAGGAGGGGAGGGGGCTGCATCTCGCAGAGATTGCCGGAGGCTATCGCATTCTCACCAAGCCGGACTATGCCCCTTGGATCAAGCGTCTGGAAAAGGTCAAGGCGCCACCCAAGTTGTCGCGTTCCGCACTCGAGTCACTCGCAATCATCGCGTACAAGCAGCCGATTGTGCGGGCAGAGATCGAACAGATCCGCGGGGTAGAAACATCCGGCGTGTTACGAACGTTGCTCGAGCGTAAGTTGGTGCGTATCGTGGGACGAAAAGAGGAGCCGGGTCGCCCGATCCTATATGGGACGACGAAATTCTTTCTGGAACATTTCGGCCTGCGCGATCTCTCGCAACTTCCGCCGCTGCGTGAGGTCAAAGAACTGGGAGACTCGGAGCAGGCCATGCTCCAGATGGATGAAGAAGGGGATTTTCAGCAGGCTGTGAACGGATTGAGTCCGTCGAATGAAGAGGAACTGCCGCTGGATACCGAAGGAGTCGGAACCGCCCGTACGAACGACCCATCAAGTGAATCGTTTTGACGGAGTCCTTCGAATGAACAGAGTCAACATGGCTGGTCAGAGGACCGAACAGAGGCGCGAAGGTGATTGCAGGAGGATCCGGCGGGGACGATAGTCTCACCCGCCGGACAATGATTCAGGCCGGGACGTGACTATTGGCATCCGATGGGAACGAAGCCCGTGCCGAACATCCTTGACAACGTGACCCATCTGGCATTGTCATAAAAAGAGTAACTGGGCGCGCGAAAAGTGCGGGTTGTAGGATCGCTTCCGTAGGAGGGATCCGTTCCAAAAAAGAAACCGCCTCGACTCTTCTCGTTGAGACGAATCCATTCCCCATACATCGTGCACACCTCGCCTTGAACCGATCCGGCGAGCGTGGTGCTGCTGTGCCAATCCTTTGCCCAATCAGGTACGGATTTCATGTTTCGCATTGCTCCCACAGGCGTATCGTACGAGAACGCTTCCGGTCGATATGGATCGTCATAGCGATGGATCGTCGCATCCCTGGACGTGGATAGGGTTCCCGGGTCGGGAATGGACGGCACAATGGAAAGCGGTCGAAGTTCCTTCGGCTGACAGCCGGGGCGCTCTTTATTCGTATACAGAGAGCTGCCATCCGGCCCCGGACATTCCCACATCTCATTCTCAGATGATTCGACTGCCTGAGCGATCGCGGATATCGGCAGTAAAACAGCCAGTGCAATCAGTAACACGTGTTGTGGCCTCATAAGACACCTCCGATCGGTTCATCATAACGCGGCATCACCTTTGTAATCGAGTCCTTCTCTTGCAGAGCTTATGATATCGACGCAAGTGATTCCCATACAGCTTAGGGGGGGACTCTTGGAGCGTGAGGTTTCAGGCTGGTGCACCTCAATTTCCCACAGTCCAACCAGCCTTCTGAGATTTCGGTCATGCGTCTGACACGTGTGGAGTGGACAGATGAAGAACCCGCTCGTCGCCTTGACTCGGTTCTTTCGCCTTTGTTAGACTACCCGATCCAAGTCATTGAAAGTTCCCGGTTCTTTAGCTAATAGCACCACGAGGAATACCATGATCAAGGCCTGGTTACTTGAGGAAGAATTTCGCGTCGGACACTGGGATTTATGCGCCGAGGGGTCGCATGGCGAGTGGGGTGCCGGCGATTCTGTGGCAGAGGAAGAAGACCTCCCACCTGCTCCTACCGAGTTGACCGCAAAGCCGGGCAATGGGCGAATTGTGCTGACATGGGAGCCTGTGCCCGAGGCGATGTACTACAATCTTTATTTCCAAACCACCAAAGGCGTCCAAATCAAGTTCTCGGAGCTCACCCGCCCGATCGCGAGTCAGGACGATTTCAAGTCGGTGATAGGCGTCAAAAAAGAAAAGGCAACCTGTATTGAAGGTGCCGCCTCACCATATGTTCATGACGACCTCGCCAATGGAACCTGTTATCACTACGTCGTCACGGTTGTGACGCCGAAAGGGGAAAGTCCTGAATCGCAAGAGGCCATGACGATCCCGGCACCGTATATGATTACGAAAGTGTTCGGCGGGGAAGGGGTTGATGACGGAGAGGTGAGTTCACCGACCGGCATTACCGTGGATAAAGACGGCAATATTTATGTTGCCGACACGGACAATCATTCGATCCAAAAGTTCGATAAGGAAGGCACGTTCATTGCCCGATGGGGCGGCGAGCCTGGTTCGCAAGAAGGCACCTTTTACTATCCGCGCGGCCTCACGAGCAATGCGGACGGCCACGTCTATGTTGCAGACACCGGCAACAATCGCGTACAGCGGCTCGATGCGGACGGCAACCCTATGAAGTCGTGGGGTAAGTTCGGTTTCGCGTGGCGCGGTGCCGACCTGAATAAGTTCGATGCCCCGTGGAGTGTCACCACCGATCTGGATGGCAACATTTACGTGACCGATTCAGGTAATGCGAGAGTTCAAAAGTACAAAGGGGACGGGACACCTCTCTTGAAGTGGGGTCGGGATGGAAGTTTTGATGGCGCCTTTTTCTTCCCGCGCGGCATTGCGGTCGATTTTGTGGGCAACATTTATGTCGCCGATGAAGGGAATAACCGAATTCAAAAGTTCGATACACGGGGTAGCTTCCTTGCCAAATGGGGTCGGGAAGGGAGCGGCCCCGGGCAATTCAAACAGCCGTGGGGCGTCGCGTGCGATGCCTTGGGCAACGTGTACGTGGTCGACCTGGGGAATCATCGCATCCAAAAATTTGATGCCAACGGATCATTCTTGTGCGCGTGGGGCAACAGAGGCAAAACGGAAGGCCAGCTGAATTTTCCCTCCGGTATTGCGGTAGACAAAGAAGGAGCGGTCTATGTCGTCGATAGCGGCAACCATCGGGTGATTAAATACGTCGCGACTGAAGAAGAGTTGAATCGTGGGAAGGACGAAAAGCAGCAAGCCCAAGAGCCATCGAAATATCCGGCTCCGAGGGACTTGATCGTGAAAGCCGGTGATACCGAAACCTTTTTGAGTTGGATGGATGTGCCTGGAGCGGTCTCGTACAATGTGTACTTCCACACTCAGCCCGATCTCACGATTCATTCGGCTACCAGGATTGAAGGCGTCACGTCCCCCTATAACCATTCGGGTCTCACCAACGACACATCCTATTTTTACGCCATCACTGCCGTGTATGAGGATGAGGCAGAAAGTATTCTGTCCAAAGAAGTGACGGCTATTCCGGTCCTCATCGACATTACCGCACCGCAAACGCCCAATGCGGTGATCAATCACGGCGCGTTCATGACCAATTCGCCGGAAATCGTTGTGACCATCTCGGCCAACGATCAGGATACGGGAGTCGCGTCCTACTTTATCTCTGAAAGTCCTATGACTCCGATGGCCGGTACGCCAGGCTGGGTGGAAGTGACCCCTGCATTGAAGTTCGGAGCGACCGTGCCGTTCATTCTTTCCCTGGGGGACGGGCAGAAGACGATTTACGTGTGGTTCAAAGATGTCGGCAATAATATCTCCACGCCGGCAAGCGCCACCATTCTCATCAACACCTCGGGCTACTTATGCGTCTCTAAATGGGGCAAACCGGGAAGGGGTGCGTCGTTGTTGCACGGCGGCGAATTCATGGCGCCCATGTACGGCCTTACCATCGATCAGCAAGGCAGCATCTTTGTCATCGACAACGGCAACAACCGGGTACAAAAGTTCGACAATACCGGGAATTTCATCATCCTGTGGGGAAATTTCGGTTCAGCCAATTCCAATTTTCACAATCCAACCGGCATCGCGTGCGACGCGAAGGGCGATGCCTATGTCGTCGATACCAACAATCATCGGGTTCAGAAATTCGACGGCAAGCTCGGCGGGTACATCATGAAATTCGGTTCGCGCGGGAACGGTGAAGGTCAATTCAATGCGCCCTGGGGCATTGCGATCGATCGGGTGCGAGGATACATCTACGTCGTCGATAGCGCCAACTTCCGGGTCCAAAAATTCGATATGACCGGGGAATTCATCATGCAGTGGGGGAGCTTCGGCAATGCGGATGGACAGTTCTATTTTCCCCGTGGCATCGCCGTAGACCAGTCCGATGGGTCTGTGTACGTGGTCGACATGGGAAATCACCGCATCCAGAAGTTCGATACGAGCACCAATGTGCTCCCCCAGCTCATCACGAAATGGGGGGGAAGTTCGGAACCCGGTCACGCGAGTAGCCCGCTGGCGCAGGAAGCCGGCCAACTTCGGTCCCCATGGGGAATTGCCGTCGATGGAGCCGGGGGGGTGTATGTCAGCGACACCGGAAACCATCGAATCGAGAAGTTCGATCGCGACGGCAATTTCATCACACAATGGGGTGGATTTGGGAACGGTGAAGGGCAATTCAATTTTCCCTACGGCCTCGGAGTGGATGCCAGAGGAAGTGTGTTCGTCGTCGACAGCGGCAATACAAGAGTGCAGCAGTTCCTGTCGGCCGAGGAAGGCGGCGAGCGCCTCCAGGAAGTGGCCGAAGCGGTTGCTGAACTGGAGAAGGTTGAAAAGACCGGTACCCTCTAGATCATGCAAGATCGGAAGCAAGCGAGTCTCACGGGGGCTGTCCATGCTCGATAAGGAGATCCGAATCGGCCTGACGTACGACGATGTCGTTCTTGTGCCGGCAAAGTCGCAGGTTCTTCCCACCGAAGTTGATGCGAGAACCTTCTTTTCCCGCAACATCCCGATCAATATTCCCATTGTCAGTTCGGCAATGGACACGGTCACCGAGGCGCAGTTGGCTATTGCCATCGCGCGGGAAGGGGGAATCGGAGTCGTGCATCGGGTGCTTTCGCCGCAGGATCAGGCGGTGGAGGTGGACAAGGTCAAGAAATCAGAGAGCGGAATGATTCTGGATCCCGTGACGATTTCACCGGACCAAACGATCCGTGACGCGCACGCGCTCATGGCGCGGTACCGTATTTCAGGTATTCCAGTCACCAAAAACGGCAAACTGGTCGGAATTCTCACCAATCGTGATCTTCGGTTCGAGAATCGGATGGACCTCAAAGTATCGCAGGTCATGAAACGGGATAAGCTCATCACGGCTCCGGAAGGGACCAGCCTCGAAAAGGCCCGTGAGATTCTCCATGAGCATCGGATCGAAAAATTACCTGTCGTCAACAAGCACTATGAATTGAAGGGGCTGATCACGATCAAGGATATTCAGAAGCGCATTAAATACCCCAACGCCTGTAAGGACAAGCACGGGCGTTTGCGGGTTGCTGCAGCCCTGGGCGTCGGTCCGGAGACCGAGGAACGCGTCGAACTCCTCGTGAAGGCCGGAGTGGATGTCGTGGTGGTGGATACCGCGCACGGACATTCGCAAGCCGTGCTGGATACCGTCAAGATCATCAAGAAACAGCACCCTCATCTGGAGGTCGTGGCTGGAAACATTGCCACAGCGGCAGCCGCTCGAGACCTGACGAAAGTCGGGGCCGATGCGGTCAAGGTCGGTGTTGGACCTGGATCGATTTGTACCACGCGAATCGTGTCGGGTGCCGGGATGCCACAACTTACGGCGATCGCCGACTGCGCGAAGGCGCTCGCCGGGAGCGGCATACCCATCGTGGCGGACGGCGGCGTGAAGTATTCGGGTGACATCACGAAGGCGTTGGCGGCAGGAGCCTCATCCGTCATGCTCGGAAGCTTACTTGCCGGAACTGAGGAGTCCCCGGGAGAGACTGTGTTATATCAAGCCCGAACCTACAAGGTATATCGCGGCATGGGCTCAATCGGAGCCATGGAACGCGGCGGCGGCGACCGCTACGGACAAGGAGGCCGACCCTCCCCGAAGCTGGTTCCTGAAGGGATTGAAGGGCGCGTTCCTTACAAAGGTCTCTTGGCTCCGCATATTTACCAACTCGTGGGCGGCATCAAGTCCGGTATGGGATATTGTGGATGCAGGACGATTCCTGAACTCCAACAAAAGGCCTCGTTTATCAGACAGACGGTCGCCGGACTTCGCGAAGGTCACGTTCATGACGTGATCATCACCAAGGAAGCACCGAACTACCGCACCGACTGGGAATAACCTCGCGTGAAACGTCCCTCGTGAAGCGTATCTCGCAATTCAGATTCCCTCACTAGACGAACGACGCTTCACGCTTCACGAACGACGTCCCCATGGAATTTTGGCACGATAGAATTCTCGTCCTGGACTTCGGGTCTCAGTACACCCAACTCATTGCGCGCCGGATTCGCGAGGCACACGTCTACAGTCAGATTCTGCCCTGTACGGCCTCCCTCGCCACGATCCTCGCCTATCGGCCCAAAGGAATC
>DAISKX010000045.1:0-12481 GCA_036820725.1 Nitrospiraceae bacterium | reverse complement strand
GCCTGGGACCCACGAGGCTCATCTCTCCTTTCAACACGTTGATGAGCTGCGGCAATTCGTCGAGTTTATACTTTCTGAGAAAGCCACCCACTCGAGTAATCCGGCTGTCGTCTTCCGGAGTGATCAGCGCACCGGACTGCTCCGCGTCCGAACACATGGTCCTGAATTTCAACATTTTGAACGGCCTCCCGAATCTGCCAAGGCGCTCGCCTCCATAAAAAACCGGGCCTCTGGAGTCCAATTTTATGAGAATGCTGAGAACGACAAACAATGGAAAGAGGATAAGCAGCCCGGAAAGCGATGCAATGAGATCGAGAATCCTCCTGCCCGGATATCCATGCTCCTTGATGCCTGCTCGCCTTCCTTGCCATGTAACGCCTGGCAATACGGCGAGAAAAAGTCCACAAAGTGCTCCACACCCGTGAGCAACATGCCTCACGGCAAACACGATTGGTAAGGTGGCACCATAGAGGAGGCGATTTAACTTGTACGACAACCGCATAGAAACTGTGAGGTTCACCAAGCAATACGTTCCTGCAATGCCAGCGAGCAACCATATGAATCGGGAATCAGCGGTGATGGCAATTCCCGAGGCAATGAGACACACAACAAACGCAAGCGGAACCCAATGCCGCCAGGAACTCGCATGCTTTCCAAATTTCAAGGCATAGGTTGTCCACACCCCATCACTGAAGTTGTGATTCCAAAATGCTTTCAAATCGGGGTCTGCATAGTAGGCCACCTGTATATGCGGGACCAACAGAATCCTTCCGCCGCTCTTCAGCAGTCTTCTATTTGAATCCATATCCGAGCTTCCAGTCAGTCGTTCATCGAACGGTCCCAACTTCTCCAGAGTCTCTCTTTTCCAGCAACCGAAGGCGACCGCATCGGCCCAGCGGGGATCACTCGATCCAATTTTGACATAGGCATTCCCCGATGCAAACCAGTGGGCCAGGGCTACGGCGATCGACTGAGCCATGAGCGTCACGCTTCTCGGCGTAATGGAACAGATCCCTCCCGTCATATCGGCATTATGGATAAACAAATGTCGGACAGACTCGGTTATGTAATCACGCGGATAGGTGGAGTGCGCGTCGGCTTTCATGAGGATTTGGCCGGTTGATTCCCTCACGCCTATGTTCATACCTGCAGGAATCGTGGCTTTGGGATTGTCCACCAGCCGGATACAGCCATATTGACTCGCATACTGAGCCACGATGGCTCGCGTGCGGTCATGGCTTGTCCCATCAACCGCAATCACCTCAAGGCGATCCGCTGGATACTGGTTCCCCAGTAGTGAGTCCAGACAACGAGCAATGAATGCTTCCTCGTTCCGGCAAGGAATGATGATTGACACCGAGGGAACTTCGTCCTTATGTCGCATCATACTTCTCAGTAGCGGGAAGTTTATGTCGGATGACGTCGGATGAACATTTCGGAAGACGGACCACTTCGCGCCATCGAACAGAAGCGAGGAACACGATCAAGGTGGGAATAAGAAAGGCCTCGATAACCATGCCTTTATAGGCCTCAGGCCCGGCACGAATGAGTGGCGGGATGAAAGACACGAATCCAGCCGGAGCGATAATCGCCAGCAGATTTTGCCAACGACGGTCACCGGGTGTGGCAGAGACATGGGCGTTATAGCAGGTCGCCCAAACTTTTCCCAACAGCACGGCGCCGACAAGCAGTCCCCACACCCCGAAGTTCAAATACCAGCCCGTCGCATGATGAATACTATAACCTTGCCCTGTCGCTCCCTCATATATGCCGAGACTTTCTGCATAGTGGATATAGACAGCTTCAGGCCTTTCAGGCCAATACAACCGGGGGATGACTGAAGTTACAAGAGCGATCAGGCTGGATCCATAGGTGGTCTGCGAATGGAAATGAAGAACTCCGTAAAGAGAGAAATGCGCTCCAAAAGCTTCATTGCTAGAACGAATCTCGGGAACCCAATAGAGCGCATCCCACCAATTGACATGATCCAATAATTCAATGGGCGGTAATCCCCTTAAGAAATCAATGCTGGCAATACCACCGAAGGCTACGGCACCCCCCATGGCAATTAGGCTCCACCTTATTTGGTTAGCGTTCAAGAGGTACACAAGACCGCCTAATATGAGGCCAGAGAACAGCTCATTCTTATTCCCCAGCATAGCAAGAAAGATGAACATGATGAGAGCGAAGCCAGAGTATAGGAAACCTGTTAGAAGATTGGTTGAAGCCGATAGCCATCGCCCTTTGAGACCGCTCAGATGTACGGCAAATCCGATCGCCAATGCAAAAATAGCCATCCGATTGAGAATTTGGTGAACGGTAAACAGCGGATGCATCTCACCTAGGCCACCGCGTGTCGCGATGTACGCCGACATACCAAAATCTGCTGCACTGGCAAGTTGTTCATGAATGATGAGATAGCTAAGAGCGCCGGATACCAGGACTACAAGGAGGATAGCCTTGTGAGAAATACCAATCGACAGATGACTCTCAAATTCCTTTAACGGTCTCCGTGCCAGGCACGCAAGTACTGACAGTTCTACCAGCAAGATGAAGGCGGTATAGTAGAACAACGCCAGGTAGTAGTCATTATCCAAGTCGATGGGGAACATCTTGACATTCAAGTATTCATACCGCTTCCCGCTCTCCCCTCCAACACGGTCAGTCACGACCGACCATGCACCATACAGAGACCAGTAGTACAAGAGTGCGATTCCGAGAGGAAACGACAGATTCTCGGTGCGTAACCAGAGAACCAAAGCAAGGACCGCGATGCTCACCGTGGCGACCGTCAATAAGAAATAGAAGTCCACTATCGTGCTCCGCCTGGTCGAACAATCTCCCGGTGACCTTCATAGGTCGGTGGATCGTCGCGTTCTTCGTCCAACTTCGAAATGAGATAATGACCGGCTATTACATAATGCAGCTCTGACCGAAGCAACACCTCGATGGAATCGCTCACTCCACACACTATAGGAAAACCGTGCAGATTAAACGAGGTGTTCAATACAGCCCATTTCCCAGTCAATCGGCCGAAGTGCGAGATAATGTTATGAAAGCTCTGATTCACCTGTTTGAAAACGATCTGAGCTCGTGCGGTACCATCTGCGGGATGAATTGCAGCAGCCAGTTCTTTTCCAGCCAATGTCGTATCGAAACTGTGCATCATGAAATGCGAGATGCGTTCACTCGGCAATGAAGGAGGAATTACAACATACTCGATGGCCCGTTCGGCGAGAATTGCAGGAGCAAACGGCATCCAAAAATCCCGCTGCTTAATGGCGCGACTTATTTGGCCCACCACCCTTGGGTTTCCGGGGTCTGCAAGAATGGACCGATTTCCCAACGCTCTAGCACCGAATTCCATCCTATCCGAACACCGTGCGACGATGTGGCCAGCTGCCAGCAGCTCGGCTGTCTTCAGTTCAGGGTCAGCGATGTATTCAAACTCAACGCGATCGCCGTATCGCCTTTTCGCTTCAGTCAAATCATCTGTTGCATCAGGTCCCAGATAAATATCGTTCATGCAAATGTCTGTATGAGATTGCCCCTGTTGGACATGACACTGCCACACCGCGCCGAACGGTAGACTTTCATCCCCGCATGAAGGAAAAACATCAAAAAATTGTATGCCCGGTAATTCTGCTATTCTCTTGTTGGCTTTCACGTTCATAAACACGCCGCCTGCGGCGACCACGTCGCGCACGCCGGTTCGCTCGATTGCTGTCGAAATCCATCGAACCAGCAAGTCCTCCGTAAACCTTTGCAGGCCTGCCGCAAGGTCGTCAAACCGCATACACCGGAAATCTGTCAGCATCCTGGGCAAAAGCATGGTTGTACGCTCACGAACTTTTCGCCTAAAACGGAAGACATTTATAGGGTCGAGATCAAGATACTTCTCGAAAATCTCTTTCGCAGCCTGCGCTCGACAGGAATCGGCAAAGGGCGCCAGCCCCATGAGTTTGTGTTCATGTTCGTGCGGTCGCATGCCCATAAGAAACGTCGTGCAGGCGTAAATATTCCCAAGAGAATGTCCTGTGGGGGTAGCAGCCAAAAGGTCAAGCCTGCCCTTCCTGGCCAAATAAACATGCGCGCATGAGTCGTCGCCGCCGCCATCCAATGTGAATACAAGATGAGGATCGTCGATATTCTTCCGCAGTCCATAGTAGGCCGAAGCTGCATGGTTGGAGTGGTGATGAAAGCGACTCACTTTGACACCATCAAGGCCGCATCGGGCCAATTGGCGCTCTACCAGAGGATTGTTACTAGCTCTCCTCCGCAAGTATCTTTTCGCGGAAACGAGGGTCTGGATCCGCTCAGGTAGAGCACCGGTAATTCGAGTCGTGGCCCCAAGGAGGTCGCCCGATACCAAAAAGTCTCGCCAAGAGCGTGACCTCCTAGCGTAGTATGTTAGGACGTCGTCTCGTGTTTCACTCATGGGGCTGCTCAGGTTACTGAAACACACATGATCGATTGCCTGGGGGTCTAACTGATAGGCCTTCATACAATGCATGACCGCCTGGCAAGGAAACCCGATGTGACCTTTTTCTCGACTCAGCCGCTCTTCCTGAACCGCAAAGATGATTTGGCCATCCCGACATAGGACGACAGATGCTTCGATGCCTTCGTTGATTCCCAGAATAAGCATTCAGCTCAGCCTCAGTTCATGTCCTCGTTGCATGCGTCGGAATTGTGAAATTCTCCCGTTAACCGATCCCGAGAACATCGTGATATAGTGCGACCGTTCGCCGCACGATATTGCGCTGAGAAACCAGATCAATAACTTGGTGACCATTGGAATGCGCTCGACATTCCAAGACTTCGGCTAATCCTCGAGCAATCGCAAGAGGGTCTCTCCGAACTATCCTAGACGGGGTCACCCCCAGCAAACGCTCTCGAACATCTCCTACGTCTACTGAGACAACCGGGAGATCACACGCAAGCGCTTCCTGTACGATCGTTGGAGACCCTTCCCAATCGCTCGTCACAAGCAAACAATCGGCTCCATTCAACATCGTCGCCACAGTCATTTGCGGCACAGTGCCGTCGAGAATTATCAACCGGATTGGGCAGCAGAGTTTTTCTGCTTCGCTCACCCCAGCCTGTGCGAGATCCAACCGTTTGACGGCGGGCGAAGCTCCGGCGTTGAACAGCACGATTCGTTCTTCCGGTTTCCATCCAAGTTCATCCCTGGCCTCCGATCGGGGCCGGGGAAAGAACATCCCGGTATCGACGCCCGACGGAATCACGACTGCCCGCCCACGAGCCCACCAGAGCCTGTCCCTCAGTCTTTCACTCACGCAAATGATGCGGGAAGCCTTCAGCGCAGCAACTTGTGAAAGCCCACGCCTGACGACCGATCGGATCCACAAGTCACTTGGCGCGGGATTCAGATCGCTTCCTCGATAGGTGATGACAAGCGGCACCATCGTGGCAAGACAGGCAAAGAATGCGGTCATGGTTCCATATTGCGCATGCACGAGATCGGGCCGGAATGAAGCCAACCGATGGCGAAATCTTCGCTTTTCGCGATGAATCATTCCCAAGGAGGTTCGGGATTCTAGAGAAAAGATGTCGGCAAAAACATTGCACTCCTTCATAGCAATCACCTGCTTCTTGGCGAAGATCATTACGGAGCCGGTCGCCTCGCCAGGAAACACATACAGAACGCGAACTGCTCGCCCGTCTTGCTGCAGCCCTAGTCCCTTGCTACTCACATCCGCAGTGATCGACCGTTCTGCCATCATGGCTAGAAAATCTATCTCAAATTTGGCTTACCGTGTAAAGGCAGGCTCACGTGGCCGAGCTTTCCTCTGTTCGATGTCCCAAGGCTTCGCGATAGAGCGAGAGGACCTTCCCGGCAACTTTTTCTGAAGAAAGTTCCGCAATAATCTCATGTCCGTTCGAACGCTCCGGTTTGCACAACACTTTTGCTAAAGCCTTACCAAGTTCTTGAGGATCTCTGGATACGATTGGGGACAGATAGACGTTCCGCAATCGCTCTCTAACATCCCCCACATCCACAGATACTATAGGGAGACTACAGGCCATAGCCTCCTTCACCACATTCGGGGAGCCTTCCCAATCACTAGTGAGAAGGAAGCAATCGGCCGCACTAAACAGCTCAGGGAGGTCTTTGTGCTCAGTCCGCCCATCAAGAACTACAAGACGGATGTTCCCGCATGATTCTTGGGCAACTCTAACAGCTGCATGGACCAGGTCGAGACGTTTGCGAGCAGGATCTGTTCCGGCGCTGGAGACAACGACTTTCTCATGGTTGGCCCACCCTAGCTTTGCCCTTGCCTCATCCTTCGATACAGGACAAAACACGGAAGTATCCACCCCGGATGGAACGACATGTGTCTTTGTTCGGTTCCACCAAAGCCTGTCCTTAAGTTGCTGACTAACGCAGATAATACGGTCGGCTCGGAGCGCCGCGAGTTGTGAGAGCCCCCTACCGAGCAGCGAGCGAACCAGGTTCATGCCCGTGCAAGGGTTAAGGTCACTGCCCTGGTACGTAATTACAAGAGGACACTGCGTTATTACGACACAAAAGAAAGCTGTAACGGTGCCGTAATGAGCATGGATAAGATCAGGCCTGAACTCATTCAATTCTCTGCGAAACCTTTTTGCCTCGCTCATCAGTACTGGAACTGAGGTACGAGAACAAAGAGTGAACGTGCGACCTATGACTCCGCGTTTT
Organism: Nitrospiraceae bacterium; assembly: GCA_036820725.1. Taxonomy (GTDB): domain Bacteria; phylum Nitrospirota; class Nitrospiria; order Nitrospirales; family Nitrospiraceae; genus DASSBQ01. The sequence goes on along the minus strand of DAISKX010000045.1, from coordinate 5,778 downwards.
TCGACCGCTGCAATGTCGTTTCTTATAAAAACCATTGTAGGACCAGCAGGTGTTCCAGGGACGACAAATAGGACTCGAGGCATAGGGAAAGTCATACGTGGTTTTGAGCACTCTATCGGGCTCGCAAGAGAGATTCTTACGCCATGGATATAGAACGTCGGATCGAATCAATCAATGCAAGTTGCCCGTCCTCCGCCGAATATCACGTCAAAAATCGGCGACTGCTGTATCGCCGTGGCGACCACTTCATGGCCGATGGGATTCCAATGATAATCGTTTGAGTATTCGAACTTGAGACCTCTCTGCTGATAATCCAATGCGAACGTAGCCTCTAAGTCAATGACCTCAAATCCTTTGACTTGAGCGCCGGCAGCCAGGTAGCGACGCATGATTGAAAAGAAACTCTGCTCCACCTCCCGCAATCTTGCGGGCACATAGAGCTCAGGCCTGGGCGCGTCCAGGACCAAGGCTATCTTATTGGGCGCCAGCCCAGACATCGCCGGCAACGTACTCAAAAATGCCTCCACCGCCTTTTTTGAATCACTGATGCGTCCGCGTTCTGTGGTCGCATCGGTGTTGCCGACATACTGCCGCCCCTTACCAAAGACATTGACTGCTCGCTGTTTGAGACGATCAACGACATTTCCCGCTTCAAGATTCATGACAACATACAGTCCCACGGTGGAGGTTACCACCAGGTCCTTCCAACTTGGGAGAGAGCGGTCTACTCGCTGAAGGTGCAGCGTGCCGTCTTCTTTCTCAACGAAATAGTGGAACCCAGGATAGCTTCGATATTTGATCAAACTCTCATCAAAATCGTTGCCCGCTATGGTAATCACCAACCCGGTTGGTCGAAATTCGTCCCGAACATATCTGGCATATGCCAGATACTGGCTTAGCGCCGCTCCTGAGGCTCCAAATGCATACACCCGACCGTGACCTTCCATTGACTTGTTAAGAAGGCCGGCAACTGTTTGGCTGTATGGCACCATGGCAGCTTCCACGAAACTGTCACCGATGACGGCCAGCAGCGGAGACGTCGCCGTGGGATCATAATCGATGTCGCTGATGAATCCATAATTATTAGTTCTGAGTTCATTGACGAGAGAGAAATTCCATCCTTTGGACCACCTCAGCGTGCGATTCGGCGCGAACCGATACACTGGATTGTCATCATTGACCGGCATTCCCCGTAGCCCGTCGCTCACCGGCAAGAACCGTAATGCAACCTCAAGGAACAACACTGTGACAAGTAAAGACACCATAACGGATGCAAGGGCAAATGTTCTCCGGCTGGATCGTAGTGCCATCAATAGCACCCTGTCTAACTCTTCGGTTGTCTCTTACCAGGGAGAGAACTCAACGACTTATTTCTTTGACCAAAAAACATCTCCATAGGAATATGGGTGGACCGTCAATCGGGTTTGATTCGGGCCGCGTCCATGGTTTCCATTTCTACAGAGGCCGAGCACTGATCGTAGGCAACTCCACCGAAGGCTGTGATTGCGAACGAAGCCGATCCGTCACGCGGCGATGCAGGATACTGCCGAGGAGGATCCCTTCCAAGGCATAGGAGACACTGATTGCGACTGTGATCCCCAACAACCCTCCGACGATGAATCCGCCAAATTTCATTACCATCCCGATGGAATACGTCAACATCTGAATCTTGGCCGGAGTGTTCGTGTCGCCGTGGGCATAGAAGGCGCTCATCAATAGGTGATTGATGCTTCCGAAGAGCAGCACTCCCGAACCTCCTAACAACGTCATCACGAGCTTGTTGATATCTTGCGAACGTAGCGTTCCGATGATTACGGTTTCATCATTTCCCTGAAAGAGGTCGTAAGCCAATAGCGCACCGGTCATGAGTGTCATGACCGCCCCAAGACTCAGCAACGAGAGCCAGAGAAGGCGGTCTCTGTACTGTTTCTTAAAGGCTGGCCACGATCCCTGGCTGGACAGCGTGGCAAGGAGAGGGACGAGGGGCGTGGTGACTCCGACATTGAAAATGCGCACCATTCCGGTATGGATTCGCAACACCAACTCCAGAACAACAACACTGCCTGGAGCAAGAAGAGATGTCAAAAAGCGATCGACGACAAAGCCTGTTCGATAATAGGCAGCGTTCGCCATCAGAGGTCTCACCTGACGCCATAATTCACCTAAGATCTCCCCGATCTTGGAAAGGTCTCCTGACGGGAACCGCCCCATGGAGGGCACGAGAAGCAGGATCGGACCAGCGAAAGTGAGCACTTGCACCCACGCAGCTAATGTGACTCCACCATATCTTATCCCCATGATGAGAATGGCCCATCCGACCAGAGAAGAAAGCAGCATGGAAAGGGCCGGCCGGACAAAGCGATGTCCGGCGTGATAGAGGCTCGACACTACCATCTCGCACCCAGCTCCCACTGCGCCGACCATCTGAATCCGCGTCAGCTCTACGGTGAGTTGAACCGTGGACTTGGAGAAACCGGGAGCCAGCCAGGGTACAAGGAGTGGTGCCAGCAGAACCAAGACAAGAGCAATGAACGTGCAGAGAGCGGCGACGAACCAGAATACCAACCACACGACGGCGCGGCGGTCCGACTCACTCCTTACAGACAGCATTGGGGTCAGCACAAAGCCCAAGGGTTGGATCATGACGACCATTACAATCTGCGGCAGCGTGGCCCCGGCATAGAGCGCGTCGGTTTCCGGTCCTGCTCCCAGCTGGGCGACGGTGTACCACTGAATCCCGAACGAACTCGCGAGCTGTCCGATCGTCATGACTGAAAGCGCCACGCCGAGTCGCAGATGCCGGCGCCAAGCTTCCAGGAGCGCCAGGTTGTCAAACGGTATGGCCAACGTCAGCCGCCTTCCGATTGGAGAAATTCGTCGTCCGAACGCGTGTCCATATGCCGCTCTTTCCCGATCAAGTCAAGCAACCCTCGGGCCGTGATTCTCTCGTTGACGGACCCCGCTATGCCCTCTTATGATCGCCTCCCATTGTGCTGCAGACCGGACATCCCTCATGGCGCGAGCCCTTGCCATATCTACAATGGACGCTGTTCATACTTCTCTACACGCTCGCAGCATCAGCGGAGGCCGCTGATTCCCCCCTATCCACGCTTCACGACGTCGATCTGCGGTTGGAAACGACTACCTTCCTGCTCAACCTCGAGAAACAGGGTTTGGAGGATAATACCTTCACCAATGGCCTTGGACGGGATACGACCCTCATCGGCAACCTGCTGAACGTGTATGTGCGGAAACGGCTCTTGTCTTCCCTAGATCTGGATGTCGGGGTTTTCGCCAACATGCCGTTCGGACACGACACCGAAGTTTCGCAAGTCCGCCCCATTATCCGCCTCAAGTATATGCCGACGAAAGAACTGACTGCATTGGTCGGAACGCTCTCGGTTCCGCATCGGGATTTCCACGATGCGGTCTTCGACAACGCCAATCGATTTGTGCGGCCGATCGAACAAGGGGCACAGATCGTTGTGGACTCACAGTATTATCGTCAGGATCTATTTATCAATTGGGAACAAGCGTTCGGCGGGTCGGCGACGAACCGGTACGATGTTGGCTATGCGGGACAGCTGCGGGCTGGCCCGTTGCGGTTCAATGCTCAAGCCCATTGGGTGCGGAACGGCCAGGCGCTGTTGAAACTCGACCGTTCCTTCAATACGTTGAACAACGTCGTCACGGCCGTGGGCCCGGAACTGGTGCTCGAACCGTCCTCTTATTTTCCTGCCCTGACCTGGTGGAATCAGATCGGCATCCGCTTTACCTACCTCACGACCTTCAATGAGCCCTTGGACAATAGCCCTGCCGTTCGCGGCCGCGGCTATGAAACCTCGTTCTGGCTCGATCTGGCCGGATGGCGGCCGTCGATTTCCTTCTGGAAGGGCAAGAACTTCCTAAGCCAGCAGGGCGATCCCGAGTTTCAAGCGAGTAATTTTCCTGAATTCGGTCTGTCAAAAATCATCCCGCTCGGCGAAGCCGCCTCTATTGAATTCGGCGTTCAGGTGCGACGCATCCGGGCATTTTTCACGGAAGACGGAATCACATACCAAAACCGGGACACGTTCAAATGGGTGAACCAAGAATATCTGGTGTTCAATTGGAACTGGGACACGGGACGAAGCCGGCTCCTCGGAGATCTTTTCGCAGCCCCGCCGCCCCTCGGCGAGGAAGAGTCTCATACGCGCCGATTCACTGCCAAGCTCGACATGCTAACCTATGTCTACAACATCGACTATGCCGGCCTCGACCAGATCAACGGGCACTCGGTTTCGAACCGTATCTTTGCCGGACAATATCTAGCACCTGTCTTGCGCTATACCCCCATGCCGGGACTCCATTTGGATGCAGGGATCTTCGCCGGGTTGCCGGTCGGAGACAGGCAGCCATTTCATACCGTGCAACCGATCCTTTCCGCCGAATATGAGTTCTGGCCGGAAGCCTCCTTGATCGCCGGCACAATCAAACGCAACCATCCGTTTGTCGATGCGCTCTTCAACGACGCATCGCTCTTCTCCCGCCCGATCGAGCAGGGGTTCCAATTGCTCGTGAACCGTCCCCACTATCAACAGGATCTGTTTGTCAGCTGGAATCAACTCGAGACCTATCAGAAAGCCGAGCAATTCGATGTCGGCTATGCGGGCAGGGCCGTATACGGCCATCTCGCTTTGAACGGACAGGTCTATTGGGCGCATTCCGGTGGAGCACAGTATTCAGAATCACGCACGTTCTTCGGCGCCGGCATTCCCCGCGATCGTCCCGCTTCCAACCACCTGGTCGCCGCAGTAGGGCCGGAACTCACGTTCGAGCCGGCACGCTACTCGTCCGCCCTGTCATGGTTTCGTGAGATCGATGTGATGGCCCTTTACCTCACCAGTCAGAATGAACCGACGCAGAGCGCCCAACCGATCGTGCGAGGCAGGGGATATTACCTTTCAGCAGGAGTGAATCTGGCCGGCTGGCGGCCGTACGTCAGCATTTGGCGCGGAGAGGACTTTGTTTCCGAACGTGGGGATCCGGATTATTTCGCAGGAAACTTCACCGAATTTGGGCTGCTCAAGGATTTCCTGCTGTCTCATGGTTTCAGCCTCCGCATCGGCGGATTCGGACGTATGCTCTCGGACCGTCTGACCCATACGGAATATGCGCTCCTCAACTGGTCATGGGATGCATCACCCTGGCGGGGATTTTGTCTCCGTCCGACACTGTTACATCGGCAGGAGACACAATGCGCCGCACAGTAGCACGCATTCATTTCACTTCTCTCTTGCCAGCAGTCTCCAAGCCCGTTACAGTACGACCCCTGTAATCCTTGGTTTGCGGAAAACAGGAGAAGGGCATGTTTCCATTGCAGCTCGGTATTCTCGTGGCTGTGTTTGTGTTGTCTCTTCACTCAATGGCCCATGCCGACAACTACGTAGCCATAGGAGGAGGATTAGCATTCGCCGAGTTGGATTCCACCGACGCAGGAACCATTCGCTTGAAGAACAATGGATTCTTCGGCGTCAAGATTGGGCACTACATCGATGATCGTCAATACAACTGGTTCGGTTGGGAAGTCGACCTCTATCGCGCCGCCCCGAGCATTAAACAGCAAACGGTCCAAAGTTCCAGTAATCCGACTGTGTCAGGGCAAATTCCCGGAGCCGATTTTTTGGTGCATTCGCTGGCATTCAATGCCCTTGTCCGACTGACGGGATATCAATACAAGGTCGAGCCCTACACCGGCATTGGAATTGGTCTCAACGTCGGCAATATTTCCGAAGGACT
>DAISKX010000044.1:0-12962 GCA_036820725.1 Nitrospiraceae bacterium | reverse complement strand
ATAAGCCTGCTGGTCTACAACGTGACTGTGCACGTTTTTTCAGGACCCTGGTCCCTGAAGGATACGTTTACTAGTCATCACATTGCCACTACCGTCGCGCTACTGAGTCAACTGCTGATCCTCGGCGACTTCGTCTATTTTATTTCTCACTACCTCATGCACAAGGTTCCTTTCCTATGGACTTTTCACCAAGTTCATCATTCTGCCGAGGTACTTACGCCCATCAGCGTTGCGAGAGTCCATCCAGTCGAACGCCTGTTTCAAGCAATCGTTCGCGCCTTATGTGGAGGGGTGGGAACCGGTCTATATACGTCGGCCTCTGACGTTCACATTTCCATCGGAACTTTGTTCGGTGTCAACATTGTGTTGTTCTTCTTTCTTTCATTTGCCTATAACCTTCGACATTCCCATATCTGGCTATCGTATGGTCCTGTTCTCAGTTGGGTCCTAGTGAGCCCTGCACAACATCAGATTCATCACAGCCGAGAGCCTAAGCATCTTGACAAGAATTTCGGTCTTGTCTTTTCCTTTTGGGATGCCGCATTTGGATCTTTATACATTCCTCAGACCCGGGAGAGTTTGAAGTACGGGCTTGTGGGCGTGCCTCAGGGAAAGTTTGCGACGGTCCAGCAGCTTTATTTCACCCCGTTGGTCGAGGCGTCTCATATTCTGCTACACGCGCCTTATCGGTATTTCGTAAAGGCCCAAGACAAAATAAAGACATCACGTATACTTGAGTTACGTGCGAGACTACGTTGGTTGGGGAACAGGACACAGGCACAACGGTGAGCCGTTTGCTAAAGCCAACGACATGATGGAGGAGGAAGGAGGGGAACTGCATGTCACGTGCACATACGGTTACTGAGAGATTTGCCCACACGATGCGATATATCAGGGCCGGGTTCAAAACAACAACAATCGTGGCATTTCCTGACCAACCTGAACCAGGATCCGTTCTGTCCAAGATGTGCCATCTTCTTGGATATCGAGTGACACAAGATATCTCCTGCGAAGCGGATGTGGTTATCAACTGGGAAGATTGTACATTCCCACGTTCCTGGGCGGCTCTGGAAAATCTTAACAAGACACAGCCTGTGCTTAATATCCATTGTCGGGACATTTCGAAGAGAAGGGTTGACGAAATTCATCAAGCTGTGTTCGGCTACAACCTCGGAGTGAACCCGCTCGAGTTCCAGGGGCAATGTGTAAAAAAGTCAAATGACAATGCGACCCATGACGGCGTGGTCATACAGTGCCCAACGGCTGCAATTGACAAACATTCTGTGTATCAAAGGTTGGTCAACAACAAAAAAGACCAGGGCTACATTGAGGACATCCGAATCCCCGTCTTCGGTGCAACCATTCCCTTTTGCTATCTTAAACGTAGACCTATAGGAAACCGGTTTAGCAACGAGAATACTTCCGCCAGTCTTTGCGAACGAGATGCCGTGCTTTCCGAGAGCGAGGCAAACAAAATACTACACCTGTGTCGCCATATGGGGTTGGATTATGGCGAACTCGATGTATTGAGAGATGCAGATGACGGAAGACTTTACGTAGTGGACGTGAACAACACTCCCTGGGGCCCACCTAATCATCTTGATGACAAAAGTGTTGGTACGGCACTGAAGAGACTTTCCGAGGCATTCGTTGCTTCCTTCTTGTCATCGGATCGATCCCCGTCCATGTCAGTGGATCACCTTCACAAGTCTCACAATTATGAAACATCCCGGAGCCCTGCGGCGGGGTGAGTCCTTTGTAGGACCGGTAGAACCTGATAAGGCTGAGGGATCCTGCGGTGTGGAACGGATACGACCAGTTGCATATGATCGGGATTGAATGGAGAGCGCTAGCGTGGAATAGAAGGGATGGGCTTGTTGTCTTGAGCCTAGCCGCCGTGGCCGCAATCGCCAGTTTTTATGCAGGTCAATTCATTCCTTTTGAAACGTGGGACGTTTGGTTTGAAGGTGATTTGTTCCGGACATACCAGAATATGGTCAGAGCTGATAGTGACCATTCCCGCACAAATCTGCATCCTCTCATCACTTATGTTACATATCGTCCCACCGCTCGCCTGATTGCCCATGTCGAAACCGTTACCGCCGTACGTCTGGTGCTGGCCACCGTAGCAGCTTTATGGATAGCGACATTCTACCTTCTACTACGCGCGCTGGACTGCCGCCGTTTGGACGCGGGCCTGTTTAGTCTGCTCGCCTGTATCAGCGCTGCCGCCATGTTTTGGCTTCCCGTTCCAGAAATGTATTCATTTGGTTCTTCTACTGTTCTCCTCGCTCTGCTACTCATGCTCATTGTCCCTCAAACATCATTCTGGGGTTATGTATTTATCAACGTTCTCACTCTCAGCATGACGGTGACAAATTGGATGGCTGGACTCCTGGCCACCATCGTAACTCATTCGTGGATACGCAGCCTACAAGTTATCGGTGCAACTATCACCGTGGTCGTGATACTCAGTGGAATACAGAAGAGAGGGTTCCCAGATGCGCAGTATCCATTCGTGAAATCGGTTGAGGAACAGGAATTCCTTTTAAAGGACGATGCCGGCGGCCCTACACGTACTATGAGTTCCTTCTTTTTCCACTCGATGATCATGCCGAATATTGAGATCGTCAAGAATGATCAGATTTTTCAAGGCCCAAAGACCGCTAACCTCCCCCACAAACTCAGCACACAGATGGCTTCCATCGGCTCCGGTAGTCGGTGGGCGCAGTTCGCTGTACCTCTCTGGACGGCTTTATTGATATTCGGGTTCTGGGCACTCTTTTCGTTACGCCAGCACACAAAATTTCGACTGGTACTCGGATTCTCGTTGGCTGGGCAACTGGTGTTACACCTGGCATATGGAGAGGAAACATTTCTCTACGCCCTTCATTTTGCACCACTGCTGGTGGTCACAGCGAGCCTTGCGACCTTGACGGTTGCTCGCCCCCTAGTCTTGCTCTTAGCCGCAATCCTTATTGTGACCGCAGGGTTGAACAACATTGTTCAATTTCAACACTCGCTGAAGCTCGTGAAGTGTCTTCAACAGCGCGTATTGTCCGTGACAACGGATATTTGTACCCTGACTCTTATCAGAGCATCCGACTCCATGGATAGCGTGAACATGCCATCAGCAGGACACTCAGATGGATGAACCCGCAATGAACATTCCGATTAACGTAGGATTGACCTTCCCCCGGTTGTTTACACCAGGGCGGACGAAGTTAACTCCTGTGCTGCCTGGGACCGTCTTGATAGTTGTGGATGAATTCCATCGGGGTCACATCCCCGATCGTGCTGTGCGTCCGTTCTTCATTGTACTCTCGCCGCCAGGCCTCAATCACGACCTGCGCCTCCTGGAAGGTGAGAAACCCAATGCTCATTCAAGCACTCATCACGAAACTTGCCGTTGAAACTCTCAATATACGCTTGCTGCATTTGCTGAAGACCGGGGTCACCCAACGCTATCACGATCCCCTGGTCCATGCGGTGAATGACCTGCAGGAGTTCGCACAGACGCATTACCAGGTCTCATTGCGCAAGGTGCGCGTCCAGCACAGCATCATGACGCACTATCTCCCACTGTATTTCCAGAGGCCGACCGCTACTACACCAATTCACGCGCGCAGTGGTTCACGCAGCTACTCCACCGTTTCCCCTGTCCGGCCGCCATTACCCGCTACTCCCGCGAGGCGTTTGAGCAGGAGGCATGGACGATTGTCGGGCGCAAGGTTAATAAGCGTGGGTTTCTCCACGATCTCTATCTCACGGCAAGTCAGAGTGTGGGCCTCCCGGTGTCGGAGGAGTCCGAGGCGATCCAGATGTTCCGCGTGATTCTGACGGAGCATCAACAGCTCTGTGCCACCCGGGCGGCGATCGAACAGCAGGCGGATCAGGCCCTCCATGACCATCCGACTATCAACGGCTCCGCACGTTGCCGGGTGTTGGGCCGATTCTCGCACGCACCATCTTGGCGGAAGCCGGCGATCTGCGTCGGTTCCCGCACTATCGTCAGTTCCTCAAGTTCTGCGGTTTCGATCTCTCCACCCAGCAGTCGGGCCAGTTCCGCGGAACGAGTCGGCTCTCGAAGCATGGCAATGCGCGGCTGCGGTATGCCTTCTGGATGGCCGCCCAGGGCGCGGTGCGGGTGCGTGAGAATACGTTTCGACAAAAATATGCCCGGTACATCAAGAGCGATCCGCAGATCCCAGATCGCAAGCGCAAGGCCCTGTGCGCCGTGGCGGCCAAAGTGGCGCGCGTCGCGCATGGGTTAATTAAAACGGGAACCGACTATCGGCCGTACTTTGAGGCGACCCCCACCCAGTGGAACACTCCGTTCGCTGGGCCGTCTAGGCAGGCACTGACCTTGTAGATAATGCTCGGAGCTTCCACTGGGGCTGCCTGTTGTGTGGAGTACAGTCAAGGCCAGATCGTGGGACCTTGTATCACTATGGTCAACAGCGCCTTATCAAAGATGGAAGCACCATTGGGAGGGCCAGCGGAGCGGTCGTCGGCAGCCGTCGCGGCTGAATAGGAGAGGTGTGTCCGCTCGGCTCTCTTGGCTTCCGGATATAGTACGTTGCCCAGGATCAAGGTCTCCGGCCACGACCGTCCGACAAAGAGTCGCTCCAGAATGCGACACACCCGTTCCCCTCCAATGGAGGCATCCACTTCAATCACTGGCACTTCCTTGCAGAGATCGGTCATCGTGAAGCACTTGAACCGCCGACCCGTGTCCAGCCGGTCATGGACAAAATCCATAGCATAACAGCGCCCTGGTTCGCTGGGCAGCGGCAGTGCGGACCGCCGTGGCCTTCTTCCGCGCCCGCCGGTCTGTTCCGATCCAGCATCACGAGGAGGCACACCCGTCGCTGACTCAGCCCAAAGCGTGCCACCAGAACCGTGGCGGCGATCCGCTTCGCCTCGGGCGGTACCAGTTTTTGCGGTGATCGCCTTCAGCGCCTGGATGTCCAACGCTTGGTCCGCCACCATCTGTTTCAACCGGCGGTTTTCCTCTTCCAGTTGGCGCAGCTTCTTCATATCGCTGACTTCAAGGCCTGCGTATTTCGTCCGCCACTTATAAAACGTCGCGTCCGAGATGCCGTGCTTCCGGTAGAGATCCTGGACGCTGATACCGGCCTGGGCATCCTTCAACACCGTATGCTCCTCGGTATGGCGTTTCCGGGTCATAGGCCTCCTCCATTCGGCCCATGACAGCACAGTTGAACGTCCTCGCCAATGGTGTAGTTTTCGGGGGGAAGGTCAGGATGACCTCACACATGATTCGACAGACTTCGCGGGGCTAGACACTCTTGACCGCTCGCACCGTAATGACCAACTCATAGTCCTTATCTCGATGGTCCAACTCCTCTCGAGTCAGCTCACTGGAAATTAACCCATGCAAGCTGGCCAATGCGGACAACACATTCCCATAGGCTTGAATGGTAGTGGATTCTGGGCGGAAAAACTCTTCGAACAACATACGGATCGACCTTGAAGTAAACTTCCAGTAATCTCCCCAATTATCATCATCAAACCGCGCAATTTGACTGATACCAGGCACTACGACGAGTACCACACCGTCCGGTTTCACAATACGATGTAGAGTGTGCAACGCCGACTTGACGTCGTAAACGAACTGCAGGGTAAACGTGAGAATGGCGCAATCGAAAGTGTTGGAAGGTATATGGTCGGCTCCACTTAGGCTCGCTATGATTGTAGTTCCGGGATGTCCAGGCTTCACATTCAGTACATCCGATTTGAAAACTTTTTCACCCCCAAATCGCTTCGTATAGCGATTGTCTCCAATTTCCAATACGTGGCCGTGCACGTCGTCTGCGTAGCGAGAGAGAAATATATTTTCGGTATAATAACGGTCGATAGTTTGACCTGCCTGCCATCCAAAATCACGCCGAATTGGATAAACAGTTCGTAAGGAGTTACACCAGCGCCAGTCCAATCCGAGGCCACGTTGCGTATGCAGGAAGGTGGCACGGCATTCCTGATAAATCTGCTCGCCTAAGATCTTTCTAAACAGCGTCTTAATCGGCCAAGCCAAAGCGGAAACGAGATGATCACGCATGAACACCGTAACAAATCTCATACGTCTTCATGTAGCAGGTTTTGCGATTGTACATTTTAAGGGAATCCCCAACCAGAGCCGGTTTCTCACTCGACCGTATCAAAGTGGCCATCATCGAAGACAACGGGACAATGGACATTTTCTGGCAGTCATAATTCGCGCCGGTGTGATGTCCGGAACTGGCGACGTATGCTTCTTGAATCGTCCCTGGGCAATGATCTGTTGCGTGACCTCACTAGTGTCCGGTTAACCACGAAGTCCGTGAGCTAAAATCCAATAGGGACGCGAGTTCCATGAGATTTCAGGCTGTCTCCGACTTGAATGACCATGGCCGATATGGGCACCTTTCCGGCATTCCCCAGGCTGGAGGTACGCATGGACATCGGCAAACTGCTCTTCGCCCAGGGTATGGACCATGCGCCGTGGAAGACGTTTCACCGCATCGTGAAGCGGTATCGAGGCGATCATCGAGTCAAGCGCTTCACGTGTGCAGACCAGTTTCGCTGCATGGCCGTTGCCCAGCTGACCTTCCGGGAGAGCCTGCGCGATATCGAACGTGCGTCTCCGCCCAGTCGAACAAGCTCTATCATATGGGCCTGGGGGCGACGGTCAGCCGCTCGACACTGGCCGATGCGAACGAATCACGCGATTGGCGCGTGTATGCAGAGTTTGCACACGCTTTGATTCATACGGCCAGGCCGCTGTATGCGCAGGACAGCTCCGGCGCCTCACGTCTTGCCTTAGATATACCTATGAGCGAGCGCTTACTTCCGGCTAATTATCTCTCTTCTCACTGCCACTCTTTAGCGTTATTGGCTTTGCAATTCTTGCGGGGAGCGGGTGCTCGAAGGTCGAGCCACGGGCTTTTGATCATCACTGTCGGCTGGTGCCTCAGGGGACCCAGGTAGCTTGACCGGCCGCTCCTCTGTAATCTGTCGAAAGTCGCAAGCACCCAAGAATCCCACCACTGTCAGGATGCAGACTATAAAGCGACGGGCTATGGAGAACCGCATATAAACACTTCCATCGTGAGGCGAAATGATCAGGGTGAACTATATATCGGGCAGGAAAAACCAGGGCCGCCCCCTCCCGTTTGATACTTATCTCCTCTTACCGTCACCAATCATCCGATCGCCGCCATTGTGATGCTCCATCGACGGTCCCGCCCCTCTATGCCTTGCTGCCCCTGAAGCCCGAGAGCACTCTGACTTGAGCCCGTGCGTAAGCCGGAGCCGGTGGTCAGCGTCACTAATAACAATCTCATATTGAGATCCTAGTACACCTCGTCATATTGTCCCTCCATTCACTATGAGGTTTGCTGGCATTCGACTCCATTGAGACCATAGCGGAAGAGATTATGCAATCTAGATTAAGTCACATGTGAGTGTGACCAGCTGAGCCTTTTTGCCTGTTCTCCTCGGTTGTTGTGAAGTCAAAGCATAGAAAACGGAGCCGACCGCGTCATCACGGGTAGTATTGTGGATGACGATCGGTCCCGCTAAATGCTTGAAAGACCTCCGAAAGACCGCCTGAGAAAGCAACCTGACCGGTCGGATCAGAAAAAGGCTGCCCTAAGAATGCGCGTCCAGGAGAAGACCGACCGCATCCTTACGGTCGGATACTGGGCAGATGACGTTGTATCGGTCAAAAAAAGTTTGAGTGGAAATCTCCCGCTGCTGCGCCGCCCGCATTGGCAGACATGAGAGCAGTGGGACGGTGAGTTGTGGCACCTCCTCGCCTCGGGCGGGACGGCCGTAACATCACCGACCAAGGTGGCGTCTAGGGCAATCATGCAGAGTCCTCCATTTCATAACTATCCGCACCTCGATGGACGCCATCGAACATGCGCAAGTCTTTTGTCCCTACACTTACATTTTGAGCCCTATATGAAAGATACCAGTGTACGCGCCTTCGTCTCTGGTCACTGGAAGGATCAATTGATTGCCCGCCCGCCTAAAAATTCCATCCATGTGATTCAGTGTAGTGCGCCTGCCACGTTTCGCATATGCAGGCTGCATGTGGACTGCGTCTGTCACGGCCTCATCGAAATACAGTTGCGAGGTAAACTCATACTGGCTCCGCGTCGATAAAGTGGCCCGTATCTTCACATGAATGTGCACGGTTCTTCCGCTGTACCAACCTGGGTAGATCGTCAAGAAATGAACCATTCCGTTGCCATCCGTCACCTGATAGCCCCGCAGAAATTTCTTTCCTTCACTACGGAAATAACCATTCAGGTCCGTAACACCGGAGTAGATCCCAGACGCATCGCAATGCCACACATCGACAATTGCGCCCCTGAGTGGCGTGCACATTCCAGGATTGTTTTGAGAGATAGACAATCCTATCCGCAACGGGGTGCCCGACGACATCATCCCGCTGGAAGGATCGACTCGAATATCGGAGCGATTGAGTTGCTCATCAAGGAAATACGGTCCTTCCGTCTGCTCAGGCGTAACGATACAACTGCCGCTGCGCTTAGCCTCTCTACCTTCTCCCAATGCCGTAACCGGATCGATCACATTTTCCGCACACAATCCTCCGGACCGCAAAATCGAGACCGCGGCTACTGTACCGAAGTGGGCAAGGAATGATCGTCGGCCCAGTAGATACTGAGTTGTAGGCTGATTGTTTGTTTCGCCACTAAGGGGTTTCATGTCCGCTCGCTAATGACAGATAAAACCTTCCGCACTAGGTCGTGAAAGGGCGTTCTCCCAATATATACAACCTTTACTGCCGTTAGCGTCGACTCTCCACAATGCGAAGAGGCGCTAGCCTGGCGTTTACACTACAAAGCCGAATTACTGGCGAGGGACGTTTCCCAAGTAGAACATGAGGATCGCAGCTGCTGTCGCGACGTTAAGAGATTCCACCTCTGTATGAACTGGAATGTGAATCCGCATTGCGGCTATATCGATCGTTGACTTGGCAAGGCCTCTACTTTCATTTCCGACCGCCAGTATCGTGCGGCGTGGAATCGCCCGGACCTGCTGAATCGGGACTGCTCCGCTTCGGGATGACTCTGTTGCGACGATACTGCATTCATGGTCTACAAATACTTGCGGTGTCAAGCAGTGAAAAATTGGAAGGGTCATAAGGGATCCGGCAGTAGCCCGAACTACTTTTGGGTTAAATACGTCTGCTGAATCGGGAGTGAGCCATAGTGCGCTGACCTGTAACGCTGCAGCGGTTCGAATAATAGCTCCAACGTTCGCGGGATCCTGCAACTGTTCTCCAAACACTCCAAACAGCCCTGCCTGGGCAAAGACGGCACGTTCTTGCCAAACAGGCTTGCGTACCACCGCCAGAATACCCTGCCCCGTTTCAACATTCGAAAGACGCTCAAAAATGTTCTCACTTACCTGGTACACAGGCGCATACGAACGAAGGATTCCTTCTCTGTGAGCGGATGTCTGCCGCTTGAAGAATGAAGGGGTAAGGACAATGCAGCTGACATCGGGGGATTTATTCAGGACCACTTCGAGAACGGGTCGAACACCTTCGAGTACGAAGGCCTGCTCACGGTCACGCGTACGCTTGCGTTGTAGGAGTTCCCCTATAAGTGACGCTTTAGTCCGAGGAAGGTGAGGAAACGGGTCCGCCAATGGTCGAACGACTCCAGCTATACGCGTGCGGGTGCGGACGTCTTATGTGAGAGTCAAATGGAAGATGTGCGCTTGCGCTACTTCCGCTTTCTTCCAGATGCAGCCTCTGCAGCCCGAATTCGTTGTGCACGGGCTTTTGCCCTCTTGAGTGCCGAAAGTTTCCCCCGAGTACGGTCCCGCTCCACACGAAGCTGCTCGATCTGGGCTCGTAAGTGGGCTCGTTCCTCTTTGTAAATGTCGGCGCATTCGGCACGCGAAAGAGTGATCCAGTCACCACTGCTCCGGGCTCGCTTGATCCGCTGCTCCAAGGACTCCCGTAAAAATCTAGCTCTCATCGACATGAGCGAGCGTAAGGCTTCCTGCCGGCGCTGAACTTCCTCTTCTTCGGCCATGATGCCCCGGATGTCTGTTCCAAGCATGGAAATGTTCCTCCTACCTCAACCCTTCAATCGAGAGGTCATTTTACCTGAAATCGATCGATTTGTTCTAGATAGGCGGACACTTCACAAGTGACTGTAAACATTCATTCTTCACATGGTTCTATACTTTTCCACCTTGCGGAGGCTGGAGTTGATTCAGTATTATCCGACCATGGATCCGACTAGAGTCTTTGTGCGCGCGTGGCGATTATCCCAACACAAAAGCCTAGAACGCCTTGCCGTGGAAGCGAACCTTTCCGCTTCCGTATTGGAAGCTATCGAAACCACAGACTATGATTGTCAGCTCTCGACTATAGAATCCTTGGCCCATGCCCTTGGAATTCCACCGGCTTGGCTCTTCGCGGATCCCGCCTATTTTGAGTTGTTGTTCAAAGCAGACGATGGTGAAGAAGGTGGCATACAACCGGGAAACTCCACCGGAGTCGACCCTGTTTTTGAGCGTATCGTGAAGGCAAGCAGGTATGACCAATCATTATACGTTTTGCTGACGGCCTTGCTGCAAAACGGCGATGCAAAGCTTCTGCGAGCGGCTGAAATGAGCTTAAGAAGTCTTGTCAAACAGTCGAGACAAGCGACTGTACCCTGGCAGTCCCGCCCTTCCGGACATTTCGAACCTCCTAGCGACTAGTGTTGGGCCTTTCACGTTACTTCGGGCCATCGGGATATCCTTCGAGGCATATGATCCTCGCCGATTCGGCCCACGACATTACCCGTTACGACCTTCCTGGCTTCGCACACTGGCCCGGTAGAGAGAGACCGTTACAATGATCATCCCTGCGACCCCAGGCCAGTCTCCCCATGGGGGCGAGTCCACTATCTGAAAGGGATTGGCACCAATAGACGGCCAGAAACCGGTCAAAGCCACGGGAATGGCCAAAACAATGCCCATTATTGCTTCCCCTGTGACGAGACCCGCCGCAAACAGGACACCGCCATGCCCTGCGGTAGATCGCCCGGATGCCTTTTTCGGTGCTCGCCTACGGGACCACTCAGAGATAATGCCACCGGCACAGATAGCAGTGGACAATTTCAGAGGTAAGTAGACCCCCAGTGCGATGGCAAGTACGGGTAGACGAAATGAGGAATTCCTGGCCAGGAGATATCTGTCGATGACAATGATCGCAACGCCAATCAGGGCTCCCAGACACACAAAGGACCAGGGAAGCGTTCCACCGAACATCCCTCGTGCTAAATGCGCCATAAGCGATGCTTGTGGTGCACTCAGCGGATGCGGATGCTCAATCGAAACGTCTCCAATTCCATATTTCGCCTGTAAGAGAGACAACACCGGGACGATGACAATGGCCGCAGTCATGACGCCAACGACCTGCATAATCTGTTGTTTCCAAGGCGTAGCGCCGACTAAGTGTCCTGTCTTGAGGTCCTGAAGATTGTCTCCTCCCATAGCGGCAGCACAACAGACAACGGCAGCCACCAATAGGGTCGCAGCCGGACCGACCGGATTTTCGCGTCCCAAAATGACAAGGAGAACCACAGAGGTGATCATAATCGTGGCGATCGTCACACCAGAAACGGGATTACTCGAACTCCCGACTAATCCTGCCATATAGGCAGCGACGCAGGAAAATAGAAATGCGGTCACTGCCATGATGGCGGTCAGGACTACAGACGTGAAAACACTGTTGAGCACCATGTGATAGACCACAACCATCAGAACCAGTGATACACCTGTAAGTCCAATCACCCAGGGAAACTTTGCATCCTGATCTGTACGAAGGGTAAATGCACCCTGTTCGGATGTGTGTTTCCGTCGATAGGCAAGGATAAGTTGGCGAAGACTCTGAATGACGGGTCCGCGCACCTCCACCAACGTCCATAGGCCGCCGACTAACATAGCTCCGATCCCAACATAGCGGATGTGTTGACTCCAAATCGTCTTCGCTTCCTGGACGCCGGATCCAGCAGACGCAGGTTCGCTCAACCATTGATCTATAGGAAGCAACACCAGCCACCCGAGAACTCCTCCCAGCAGCACGACGAACGCAATGGGCAGTCCAATGATAAAACCGACAGCTATCAGCGCGGGTGAAAGGTTGATCCCTCCATAAAACATCGATCGGCCGATTTGAATCATCCCCTCCACCGAATCGCTCCAAAACCTCAGACCACTCTCACCGAACTTCACGAGACTTCCCATGAGAGCCGCAGTCAGCAAGGAGCGAAATGCACCTGAGGGAACTGCCTTGTCCTGAGTGCCGACCTTCAAGACTTCCGCCGTAGCCACACCTTCCGGAAAACGTAATGCCGCATCGACAATCAGCGCCCGTCGCAGAGGAATGGTAAATAGGATGCCGAGCAATCCCCCAACTAACGACACAACACATGTTTGCCAATAGTTGAACGAGTCCCAGTATCCAATCAGTAGAAGGGCCGGAATGGTAAATATCACTCCAGCAGCAAGCGCCTCACCCGACGACGCGGCTGTCTGCACGATATTGTTTTCGAGGATATTGGTTTGCCGAAAGAACCTCAGGATTGACATCGACAGGACCGCGGCAGGAATAGAGGCCGACACAGTCATTCCCGCAAAGAGACCGAGATAGGCATTGGCCCCTGCCAGGAGGGCCGAGAGTATCACCGCCAGGACGATCGCTTTGGGCGTGATTTCAGGCAAGTTGATGGAAGCCGGAACGACGGGCTCAGACGACGGCGACTTCATACGGGATGCCCTCTCGCTCGGAAGAATGCCGCTCCCTGGAATCGAACCTGCTAGCATTCACCAGAAGACGAACTGCACGGCAGGCATATGGCCCCTCATTATCCGCCCTCGGCCTTGATCATTGGCGCCAACCGCCGAGATGTCGAGAAAGGATA
>DAISKX010000043.1:0-12985 GCA_036820725.1 Nitrospiraceae bacterium | reverse complement strand
GTCGGCATCGTACCAATCCACCCCGATCACCGGCCGGTCGTGATGGATCGTCGGATCGACTGCCTCCCACTGCCAGGGCGCCGGACGCTGTTGGTCGGCGAGAAACGAGGCATATTGGGCCGTGGTCACTTCAAAGAGATCGATCAGAAACGCATCGAGCCACACGTCATGTCGAGGCCGTTCGTCTTCAAGTGCCTGGTTACCGTCGGATCCCATCGAGAAAGATCCTTCCGGGACGGACGCCATAGGCGTCTCCATCTTCGCCGGCGAGGGGGGTGCGGATCTCTGTTTTCGCAATCGCTCCAATTGTCCGTAAGAGGGCTGGTCCGGCAGAAGCATGGAGACAAGCAAAGGCAGGAGGACGAAGCAAAGACGGCGTTGTGCAGTCAAGTCATGAAGTCGCGACACGGCGGTTAGTAAATGATCCCTCCGACGACCCAATGACGGTCGTCCGGCACATCGATCAGCAAACGGGACAGGTTCAGTTCCGCCAATTGCGCTGCGATCTCATCTTCCGTGAAAGCGGCGAGTAATGAGTTGTAAAAATCCCGTTGCAGAATGGCTGGTTCGTCCGCTGCGTACTTCGAGACAATCGCCGCCGCCGCTTCCGTCGATTCGGGACGCAGGAGATCCATGACCAGAACGAACGAGCCTGGTTTGACAAGGTGCTTGAGCTTGTACCAGAACTGGAACGGATTCGGAACATGATGCAGCAGACTATTGGAAATGGCTGCATCGGCCGGCTCCGGGAGCGACACCTCTTGAAAGCGCTCGCAACGGAACCGGATGCGATCTTCCAGATTGACATTCTTGACGGCTTCTTCCGCCAATTGAATCATCGGCCTGCTCGCATCAATCCCAGTCACACTCGCCCCCGGGAATTTGCGCGCGAATCTGATAGGAATATCCCCCGGGCCGCATCCGAGGTCGATGACATGCCCCCCGTTCCACTCGGGGCAGGATGCAAAGAACAGGTCGACGAATCCCTGATTCTCCTCCGCAAAGTCGGCTCGGGCATAGACGTGTACCTGCTCGTCGTCCTCCATCAATTCCGGCTCCAATGTTCGCTCCATCATCCTTGTTCATCTCCTCGTTGCGAAGCTCTCGTTCCAACGCTGAACCAGTCTCCCTGTTTCACGATCCCTTCGCGCAAAACCCGGGCATACACCCGGCTCCATCCCGGATGGATCTTTTGCGAGATACGGCTGTAGTCACCGGTCGTGAACCATTGGGCGTTGAACTGGCACGGCGCCGTATAGGTGGTTACTTCCAGGCGTAAGGAGTCGCCGATCTGCAAGACAATCCCTGGTTGAATCCGGCCCCAGTCCACTCCCGTCAGGGTGAGATTTTCTCCCGATGATCCAGGTGCAATGGTGTGGCCTTCCGCACGAAGCGCCTGAATGACTTCCAGTGAAAACAGGCACACAGCACGATCGACTCCTCCGTGAACCCTCCGATTCCGCTGGCGATCACCCACGAGACCATCTTGAGTGACTCGAGCGTCCGGAACAGGATGCTTTGGAACTCCGCCGTCCGATACATTGATCTGGTACAAATGTGGAGGTCCTACCTCCCCCATCGTCCTGTGCCTAGGTCTCACACGATTCCATAGCCGCCGCTTCAAGCGCAATCCAACCGTCTTTTTCACGCACCTGGCTCACGTAGATATCTTCGGCTGCAAAAGCGTTTTCGATGTCGGTCTTCTGATCAGTCAAGATCCCTGACACCAGCACTTTGGCTCCTCGCCGCGCATAGCCGGCGAGGGCTGGTGCAGCATCAAGAACCGTTCCTCGATCCAGATTTGCCAGGACAAGACAGTATGACGCATCCTCGGGCGAAAGCGACGTCGCCGTTCCCACTATCAAGGTGAGTTCCGTTCCAAATCCGTTTTGCGTGGCATATTCCCGAGCACACGCGATCGCTACCGGATCAGAATCCACTCCAACCGCTCGTTTGGCCCCAAGCCGGAGAGCGATCATCGCCAGAATTCCCGTGCCGGTTCCGATATCGAACACGGTGTCTCCATCGGACACAATCTCCTCCAGCCATTCGATCAAGAGCTGCGTCGTCGCATGGTGACCGGTGCCGAACGCTTGCTTGGGATCAATGATGAGATCGATCTCACTGGCGTCACGCTCTAGGTGTCGCCAGGATGGCCGGATGACAATACGACGCCCGATACGTACCGGTTGTACCAACCGGGCCCACTGTTCGTTCCAATCGCGATCGGGTAGCCGATCGATTGTGATCGACTGGTCCGATACATGATCTCCCAATTCTGTGAAGGCCTCTTTGAGCCACACAATCACATCAGGATTCCAAGCCGCTTCCGACCAATAGAGATGGAGAAGACCGTCTTCCTGCCAGGCACCCGCTACCGCCCCGTCATTCAGACGCGACAGCAATTCAGCGGGGTCGATGGTCGTGCATATTGTCACGTCTACCCAGTCTGATCGCATCTGATGTTACCGGCCGCCTCTCCGGCGGATAGCCGAGTGTTGACGCCATTCGCCGCAACCGGTATCGTCACTTTCATCGTGACCAGTCATCCAGCCTCCGTACAAGCACGATTCCGGGAAAAGCTGCTCCAACGACTGCTTCGGCGGCTGGAGCGCAGCATTGGTCATGGACGTCAGGCAAGCGCCCAGTTTACCCGTTGGCGTCTTTTCGTTTTCGCGGCTGGTCTCATTATCTGCATCATGTTGTATCGGCTCGGCTGGTATCAGACCGGGAATAGCGCCCTCCTCCTCTTCTTGGCTCTCTTTACCACGGTGGCCTGGTATCATAACAGGCTCGAAGACCGCGTGCACCGGTTGCATCGCTGGCAAGCCCTCAAGAGCGCTCACCTCGCCCGGCTGCAGTTGGATTGGAAGAACATTCCGCCTCGTCCATGGGCTCCCGTCGAAAACCATCCCTATGCCAGAGACCTGGACCTGCTGGGACCACATTCGCTGCTGCTTCTGATCGATACCACGGTCTCGACGCAAGGCCGTGAACGCCTGTCATCGTGGTTCCTCTCCCAATCGTCGCCACCTCGTTCCTGGGGAACTCGACAGGCCCTGATCAAAGAACTCGCCCCTCTCTCCCTCCTGCGTGACAGAATTGCACTGGAAGCCGCCCTGGTCGACCAGCAGGAGATCGATGGGGCTCGCTTGCTGGCCGTCTTACATTCTCCGGTCGGCTATTCGGGCCTCAACATGTTGCTTCTTATCGAAACCGCGCTGGCCGGACTGACGCTGGTATTCTTGATCGCCGATCTCATGAACTGGTTACCATCGTATTGGATGTTCCCCTTCGCCCTGTATGCCTTTATCTATCTCCTCGTCAGAGGTCGGACGAAGGAAGTGTTCGACCACGCCGTGGCTCTTCATGATCACCTGGAGAAGGTGGCTGCGGTCTTCACGCGCCTGGAACGTATGTCCATGCATCTCACCCCTGCATTGAGCGAGTTGTGCACGCCTCTGCGCCAGGACTCGCGCAAGCCGTCTCATTCCCTGAAACAAGCGGCAGGGCTGCTCGCCCGGCTGAGCATTAAGGCTCATCCACTCGTGCATTACGCGCTCAACGCCATAGGGCCCTGGGACTTGTACTACACGTTCCGTCTTCAGGAGTTGCAGAAGCGGATTGCACAATCGGTCCCGGCCTGGTTTGAGATTTTTGCAGAGTTCGAAGCCTCGTCCGCGCTCGCCAATTTTGCGTATCTGCATCCCGACTATTCCTGGCCGACGTTGATCCCGCCGGAGGACAAGCCCTCATCTCACAACGGCGTGCCCGCCGCGTTTACCGCTGACCGATTAGCCCACCCGCTGATCCCCAGGGCTGCTCGTGTCGCCAACGATCTTCATCTTGAGGGCTCGGGACATATCCTGCTCGTCACCGGATCCAATATGTCCGGGAAAAGCACCTTTCTTCGAACTGTCGGGGTCAATCTCTGCCTCGCGCAAACAGGAGCGCCGGTCTGTGCCGAACGGTTCGAGTGGGCGTGGGCCCGACCCGCCTGCTGCATTCGGGTGGATGATTCGCTTGAGACCGGGTTGTCTTTCTTTTACGCCGAGGTGAAACGGCTCAAATCTATCCTGACGGCCACAGGCCGACCTGATTTGCCACCCGTGTTGTTTCTGATCGATGAGGTCTTTCGCGGGACGAACAATCGGGAGCGGCTCTTGGGCGCACGAGCCTTCATCGAAGCGTTGGCGAAAAGCCGCGGCTTCGGCCTGATTACCACGCACGACCTGGAATTGACCGAACTGGAACGACAGATTCCGACGTTGCAGAACATGCACTTCCAAGAAACCGTGCACAACGGCATGCTGCAATTCGATTACCGGCTTCGACCGGGACCCTGCCCGACCACCAACGCGTTACGGATCATGGAACTGGAAGGGCTACCGATACCCAGTGGAGAAACCGGCGGGAAGACCTAAATCGAGGTCAACGATCCTTCAGCCATGCTGAGCCGATCGGCACCGGTTTACTTTTGAATCAGTCCCCATTGCGGTTGTGAATGGGCGTGAATCGCGAGGTAGGCATCAACCAATTCCAGCCACTGGATTCCCGCCTCAACTTCAAGAAGCCCCGCACGCGAATCGAAGTGTAGGATGCGTCTCAACGGTCGCGTATCGAGATGAAGAGTATTCGTCCCCAATTGTTGAGCGCCCATCGCATGCCGTCCGCCGGGCCACGGAGACGCCTTGACCTTGGCGTGCGGCATGATCGAGAGCTTGTAGAACATCCTCCTGCGAGCTCAGAAACCACACCGTTGACTCGGGTTGTATCTCCCTCTTTGCGAAACTCGCTCGATGCAGTATGCTCTGCGCGGAAAAGAGACGACATGTGAACCGTAGCCTGGTCCCCGCACCTTGCCAATTTACTATGAGTTTCCTTTGAGCTTTGATGTGCATTCATCCATGATCGGCGAACGTGCGCCATGACGGCACAAGATCCTTACATGACTGAACCACCTTCACATCCTCTCCGGAGTCTTCTCATTGCCCAGTTCTGCGGAGCCTTCAATGACAACGCCTGGAAACTGATGGTGGCGCTGCTCGGGATCCGCCAGGTCGCGGCAACCATGTCACCCGGCCCGGATTTTGAGACGGCTTCGCAGACCCAGACGACGATCGCGTTCGTCGTCTTTACACTTCCGCTGATGTTCACGTCGGTCGTCGCAGGAGTGCTGGCTGACCGTCTGAGCAAACGAACGGTTATTATCACGATGAAGGCGGTCGAAGTGGGTCTGATGATTGCGGCCACAATCGCCCTGTTTCTGAATCCTGCGGGAGGCATCTGGCCTCTCGTGGTTCTGGCCGGAATGGGTGTGCACAGCGCCATCTTCAGCCCGGCCAAGTACGGCATTCTGCCGGAACTGATCGGCCACGAACGGCTCGCATCGGGAAACGGTCTCCTAGAGATGTGGACCTTCTCGGCCATCCTCGGTGGAACAGCCGCTGGAGGTCTCTTGCTCGGTCAGGCGGGCTCCTCCCCATGGCTGGCGCCCCTTAGTTTGACGGTCATCGCGATCATCGGTTTCGCGGCTTCCTGGGGCGTGCCGTCGGTTCAACCGGCCCGCGCCGACGGTGGGTTGGCCGCGACGCTCAGCGGGGCTTGGTTGGCCCTTCGCGCAGACCGAATGCTGCGGATGGCGATCACAGGCAATATCTTTTTCTGGACCATCGCCAGTCTCTTCGCGCAAGACATCCTCGTCTATGCTAAAGCCGTGCTGGGCTTGTCCGATAGCATGGCCGGTCTCCCGCTCACGATGCTGTCAGTCGGGATCGGCGTAGGCGCCGTCCTCGTCGGCCGGCTCTCTCCATCACGCGTCGAATATGGGCTGATTCCCTTGGGAGCGATCGGCGTCTTCCTGACTTTGCTCGTGCTCGGACTCATCACGCCGAAGCTCGGCGGCACATTGGCATTGATGCTGGTCCTCGGAATGGCCAGCGGTCTTGTGTTCATTCCGCTCAACGCCCTAATCCAGTGGCGGGCTCCTGCAGATCGTCGCGGATCGGTGATTGCCTTGGAAAACACCTGCGTGTTTACCGGCATCATGTTGGGATCGCTTGCCGGCGGCGCGCTGGCCAATGCGGGCCTCTCGACCAGCGGCATTTTTGTCGCGACGGCTCTGGTTACCGTCACAGGCACGTCATGGGCGCTCTGGTTGTTGCCCGACGCCCTCGTGCGATTGGTGCTCGTAATCCTGACACAAACGCTTTATCGGGTGCGGATCGTCGGGCGTGAACATGTTCCCCATCAAGGAGGAGCCCTGCTCGTCCCGAATCACGTCTCATTTATTGATGGCCTATTGCTCATCGCAAGCTTGGACCGGCCTATTCGGTTCGTCGTCGATGCGGAGTACGTGAACGATCCCCTTCTCAAGCCGTTCATGAAGGCCTTCCAGGTCATTCCAATCGCGTCACAGGGAGGAGCACGGGTGATCCTGAGAGCCTTGCGGGACGCAGGGCGGGCACTGGACGAAGGCGAGATCGTGTGCGTCTTTCCCGAAGGCCAGATCACGAGAACCGGGGGTATGCTGTCTTTTCGCCGCGGGTTCGAACGGATTGTCAAGGGGCGGGACGTGCCGGTGATCCCCGTCCATCTGGATCGGGTGTGGGGCAGCATTTTCAGCTACGTAGGCGGTCGATTTTTGACCAAATGGCCTGAACGCATTCCCTATCCGGTCACCGTCTCGTTCGGCACACCGGTCTCCTCCGACACACCGGCATCCGAGTTGCGCCGGCTGGTTCAAGAATTGGGAGAACGAGCCTGGCACTTGCGCAAACCAGACCGGGTTCCGCTGCATCGGTCCTTCATCAAGGCCATGCGCCGGCATCCGTTTCGCCTGGTCATGGCGGATGCGACGCGGCCAAGGATCACCGGTCTCCAGGCGCTGATCGGCAGCATTGCGTTAGCCAGAGCGCTGCGCGATTCGTGGAAGGATCAACCAACAGTGGGTCTCCTGCTTCCGCCGACCGTCGCCGGCGGGCTGATGAATGTGGCAGCCGTTTTGGCGGGGCGCGTCAGTGTGAATCTGAATTATACGGTCGGAAAGACAGGACTTGAATCATGCGTGCGCCAGGCAGGTCTGCAGACGATCGTCACCAGCCGCCTCTTCGTCGAGAAGGCCAAACTCGAAGTACCGGACGGTCCGCAGATCATATGGCTGGAAGATCTTCGTCACACCATCGGCACCGCCCAGAAAGTCTGGGCATCACTGCTCGCCCTCGCGGCACCGGCACGACTCATCGAACGGTCATGCGACCAGGTCCATGCCGTCACAATGGACTCCCTCGCCACGATTATCTTCAGCAGCGGAAGCACCGGCGAACCGAAAGGCGTGATGTTATCTCACTTCAATATCGATTCAAATGCCCGAGCGGTCGCCCAGGTCCTCCACCTTGATTCGCACGACCGCATCCTGGGCATTCTTCCGTTATTTCATTCGTTCGGGTATCTGGTGTTTTGGTTCGTCACCTTGAACGGAGCCGCAACGGTCTTTCACCCGTCACCGCTGGACGCCGCCGCGATCGGTGAGTTGTGCGCCAAACATGCCCTCACCTTTCTCGTGACCACCCCGACCTTCCTCCAACTCTATCAACGCCGCTGCACGCCTGAACAGTTCAGTTCGCTGCGCGTAGTCCTGACCGGCGCGGAGAAATTGCCGGCGCGGCTCTATCAGTCATTCGAAGACCGTTTCGGCATACGGCCGATAGAAGGGTACGGCGTGACCGAATGTTCGCCGGTCATTGCAGTCAATGTCCCGGATTTTCGCGCAGCGGGATTTTTTCAGCCCGCATCACGTCGAGGCACTGTCGGACAACCGCTTCCGGGCATCACCGTCCAGACGGTCGACCCGGAGACCAATGCCCCGCTGCCTGCAGGCCAGGCCGGGATGCTATTGGTCAAAGGGCCAAACGTCATGGTCGGGTATCTCGGCCGTGAAGACCTCACCGCAGCAGCTATGAAGGACGGTTGGTATGTCACCGGTGATATTGCGACACTCGATGAGGACGGATTCATCACCATCACCGACCGGCTGTCGCGTTTTTCTAAAATCGGCGGTGAAATGGTGCCTCATGGGCGAGTGGAGGAAGCGTTGCACCAGGCCGGCGGGTTTGAGACTCAGGTCTTTGCCGTGACCGGCGTTCCCGACGAGCGAAAAGGCGAGCAACTGGCCGTGCTTCACACCCTTGATGACTCGCAGATTCCCGACATCGTGGCCAAAGCGGCCGCCACCGGGATTCCCAATCTATTTCTTCCGGCTCGCGGGAATTTCATCAAGGTGGATGCACTCCCGCTCCTCGGCACCGGCAAGTTAGACCTGCGCGCCGTCAAACGAGTCGCTATGGAACGGCTTAACATGAGTTCTGAATTTTGAGTTATAAATTCTGAACTATAGATTTTGACAGCGCTTCACGAGTGACCGGTTGACCAACGACGTTTGACGATTGACGTATCCGGGAGACGAGTGACGAATGACGGGGCTACAAGCGGCGGCACCGGACACAGGATCACTGATCGATTGCCACGTACATCTCGCTGCGCTGCCCGACAGAGAAAACGGGTGTTACATCTCGCCCAAGATGCTGAAGAGTCCTCTCTTCCGGTTTCTCCTGTGGAAACACGACCTGTTTCCTGATTGCCCGACTCAAGCCAATCAGAAATATCTGGACGACCTGCTGCAGGAACTGCGGGCATCGCACTACATCGCGCAGGCCGTCCTACTGGGCATGGATGCCGTATACGATCGGACGGGACATCTCGATCAGCCGCACACGGACTTTCTGATCAGTAATGAGTACGTGCTGGACACCGTCAAGCGCTACCCCAACGATTTTCTCGCAGGAGTCTCCATCAATCCGCAACGCCGGGACGCAGTGGACGAAGTGCATCGCTGCGCGGACGCCGGCTGCGCGCTGGTCAAGGTGCTGCCGAACGCACAACAGTTCGATCCTGCCAATGCCGCCTACAAATCATTCTATCGAGCCCTGGCGGAGCGTGATCTTCCGTTGCTCAGCCACGTCGGCTACGAGTTCAGTCTGATCGGCAAGGATCAATCGATGGGCGATCCCGACAGGCTGCGTGTGCCATTGGACGAAGGGGTCACGGTGATCGCCGCGCATGCCTGCAGCTACGGGCTGATGCTATATGAGAAGTTTCTGCCGACGTTCCATGACTTGGTGCGGCGCTATGAGAATTTCTATGCCGACATTTCGGCCCTGACACTTCCCAACCGTCTGCGCATGCTGCTGCACCTGCGCCGGGCTCCCGCTCTTCAGTCACGCTTGATTTTCGGAACGGATTATCCCTTGTCGGTCTTGCATGTGGCGGCATGGGGACGAGTTGGACTTCGAACGCTGCGCGCCATCGTGCAGGCAAAAAACCGGTTCGACCGCCAATATCTTGTCTGCGACGGTCTCGGTTTAAAATTCAGGTCATTCGCTGACTTGATCCACCAGCGATGACACGTTCACCGGGCGGCGTATGTATGTGTGACGCAACCGATCTGCAGCCGGCCTAACATCCAATGCAGCGCGAAGACATTCTCGCCAAGCTTCGTGAAAGGATCGTGGCCTTCGCAGCATCACGATTATCGAGGGATATGGCTGAAGATCTCGTCCAGGACGTCATGATCGTCCTGCACGAGAAATATCCCCAGGTGACGGATATCACGGAACTCGTCCCCCTGTCCTTTCAAATCCTCAAGTTCAAAATGCTCGACTTTCAACGAAAGAGTCATCGGCGAGGGCAGTATAATCAAGAATCGATCGAGGATTTGCCGCTCGCGGACCCTCATGACGATCCGGCGATGCTCCTGGAAAGAAAACAGACCATGGAACGGCTCATCCGCTCCCTTGCGCGGTTGGGACCTCGCTGTCGCGAACTCTTCCGTCTCAAGTTGGAAGGGAACACGTTCCCTCAGATCCAGACCCTCATGGGCCAGCGTTCGGTCAATACCATTTATACCTGGGACCATCGCTGCAGAAAGCAGCTACTGGACCTAATGGGTGGAAGCTGGGAATGACACGAACCAGTCCTCACTTTTGCCTTTTGCCTTAACTTTTGAATTTCCGTTAGGCCATGTCTGAACACGAACTGGAAAAATTATTGGGCGGATTCGCGGCGGATACCCTGACACCCGAGGAGCGGCAGAAGCTGTTCGAAGCGGCCTTGCAAGAGCAGCAGTTGTTTAATGCACTCGCAGACGAACAGGCGCTGAAAGAGCTGCTGACCGACCCGGTTGTCCGGCGCAGATTGTTGGACGCCCTTCCACAAATGAGTCTCTCGCGCTCAAGCGGCTCTCCCTCATGGTGGGAATGGCTCCGTCGCCCGGCTGGATTGACCTTCGCGGGTGGTCTAGCAGCCGCAATCGTCGCCGTCGTCATCGGCACAAAGGTCTATCAGGATAGCCTCAAGCAGGCGGCCCAATCGGTCGCAACTGAAGAAGCAAGGCCAACAGCTTCTCCTGCTCCGGCGACACCAACATCCCAGCCCGCACCGCCTTCTATCGTGGAGCCACAGCTAAAGACCAGGGAGAGTGCGGAACCGATAAAGGAGAAAGATGCGTTACACGACAAGGTGGCCAAACAGGAACGGCCATCGACTCCGCCTTCACGGCCCCAAGAACAGCGGGCTTCCGAGAGCGCCGGCGACCGCGTGCAGAGAAACGCACCAGACGCAGTCCGCAAACAGGCCGACGCGCCGGTGGCCCCAACGCCTGCGCCACTTGCCAGCGTGGCCGCATCACGCAGCGCACGCGCGCTATTTTATGAACGAGGGGCAACCAGAGCTGATGAACCTGCGATGGCCAGAGAGAAAGGGCGCGCTCGGTTGGAACAAAAGGCCGAGCCGTTCGCCGCATCAGGGAAATCCGCAGATGGACCGGCGCAACCCAAGCCATTGGGCTTGCGCTACAGCTTCATTACGTCTGGTCCTGATAAGAAGGACAAAGAAATCAAGAATATTTTGGCATTCGGAAACGGACCATTCAAGCTCGTTGTTGAAGCCAATCAGACTGGTTACCTGTACGTGGTCGCAGGTCTCAAACGTTCCGACAAGCTGCTATTCCCAATGGACAGAGCGGCGCGCATAACAGCGCATGTACCCAATGCAATACCATACCCTGACACCAGGCCGTATCTAACCATCGTACTATCCCGTGAATCATTGCCTGAATTCGAAGAAGCCGTTACCTCTCGGGATTTTAGTCTGGCATTTTCAGATCTCGCAAGAAAGCATGGTATCCAACGGAACAATAAGGGTCTGATCGTCGAAAGGGTCGATACACCAGATTCAGATTTACAAAGGGAGCATGCGACCTACGTGGTTCACCCAGATGCTAAGGCCTCAGTCCTCAACGTCGACAATGTGACAAATTTTGTGAGATAGGCCGGCAACAAAAAACAGGACAGGCGGATGAGAATTTTTTATGAGTGAGGTGGCTGAATCATCCAGACAAGCTCCATTAAACTCACAAATGCACATCCTACCGCGTCAACCAGCACACGTCTCGTCATCAGTTTTTCAGTCAGATCTCCCAGTCGCGCCACAGTGATACGACAGCGTCAATCCGTACGAGCCAGCTTGCTCCGCCTTCTCCTATTCCGTGCAGCACGGAACTGAAATATGGGCGACGCTCATAAGCCCGCGCAAGGCGGCATTTACGGCATCATCGTTCGGAAACACTTGAGCTACCTTCGGATCGAGAACAACTACATTACCCCACCGGTGTAAGGGCATGCCGCCGATCCCGAGCGGGTTCTCGACGGTCTGGTTGGGACCGGCAACAAACCCGTCGAGCGACATCGATATTGTCAAGCGCAACTTCGACATGTCTCATCCTCTGGAAATGTATGGTTGCCCGCGCGGCCTGGCATTACAGCGAAATAAGTGTGGCTTGCGATAAGCGAGACACCGCAGCTAGGATGCAATATCCATGGTCTTCGACCTCACCCACGGTTTGATCTTTGCGAGCTTTGTGCCCAATGCTCGTTCCGCCACTTCAGTCTCATACGCCGCTTGTGCTCGCAGCCAATAGCCGTTCGAAAGGCCAAAAAACCGGCATAGGCGCAAATCGGTGTCGGCGGTCACAGCCCGCTTCCCCGCCACAATATCGCCGATGCGTTGCGCCGGCACATCGATCTCCTTCGCCAGCCGATATTGGCTGATCTCCATCGGCTTCAGGAATTCCTCCAACAGGAGTTCGCCTGGCGTAACAGGTTTCAGCTTATGTATCCTCGCTCAATGGTAGTCCACGATCCAGGACGCTGTCGCAAAGCTTCGAGTATCGATCCGCTCGATTGCGCAGTTAGCGTTCCGCATGAGCCGCGTGATCGATTCTGCCTTCACGCTCGCGTCGCAAGCGTAATGAGATACTCACGCCCCCAGCGCACCTTGCCGTCCGCAGGCGTAATATAGCCGCGGTACAGGTCGATAAGATCCTTGCGGAATTCCGCTGCCTTCTCGGGCGCGAGGGCATGGTAGGCGCGGTATGTCGGGCCGTATCGATCGATGAACAAATCGGCCACCTGTTCAGGCCGGTCTGCGTATTCAGGACAGTCGTACCGTTCGAACCGGTAGTCCGTAAAGGACGGGCCGAACAGGGACTTCACTTTCGCCTCGTCACCCCATTCGAAGGGGCTCGGCACGCCTGTTGGTGGCGGGACATAGCCGTTCGTAATTTTGAACAGACGCCCGACTCCGCCCTCTCGCGTCCACGCCTGGATCGCAATACGACCGCCGCGCTTCGTCACGCGTGCGACCTCGTCGGCCACCTTCTGTTGATTGGGTGCGAACATCAGACCGCATGAGGATACGACGACGTCGAAGGTGCCGTCCGGGAAGGGAAGATTCTCGGCATCCCCTTCCTTCCATGTGATGTCGCCATAGCCCGCGTCCGCGGCACGTGTCCGTGCGACGGCGAGCAGCTCCGGCGTGAGATCGAGTCCCGTCACCATGGCTCCACGCGCCCGCGCCATAAGTGCCGTGT
>DAISKX010000042.1:0-12990 GCA_036820725.1 Nitrospiraceae bacterium | reverse complement strand
AGCATTTTTCCACTCAACCCGGCCGTTGGAGCCTTGAGGTCATGGGGAGTGGGTCGATGGACTCGTCAATGGAAGTCGTCTTCGCGCTGGTGGCACACGGCGAGGACCGGCGTTGCATAGTAGTGGAAACCCGGAGAGCATTCTCCTCAGCGTCCTTCCTGTGCGTAACTGGCTTTGGCAAGGGCCATGTCAATCAGCTGTTTGAATTCCTCAAAAGATCTAGCGCCGATAAGCGGGAGTCCGTTGATAAAGAATGTGGGCGTACTCATGACGCCCACATTCAGCGCGTCCCGCAAGTCTCCCTCCACTTCCGATGCGTACTGATGCGTATCGAGACAATGTGTGAATGCCGCCACATCCATAGAGGACTGTTGCGCAAGCCGGTTGAAGTCCCATCCCGATCCCACCTGTTGGTGCTCAAAAAGAAGGTCATGATATGCCCAGAACTTTCCCTGTGCAGCAGCGCATTGAGCTGCTTCCGCTGCCTGCTTAGCATGGATATGATTAGGCGTGGGGTAATCCCGATACACGAATCTGACCTTCTCTCCGTAAGTGCGGAGTACTTCCTTAACCACGCCCGCACTCCGCTTGCAAAACGGACATTGGAAGTCAGAAAACTCGACGATCGTCACAGGCGCAATCGTGGGACCAGTCGAAGGATCATCGTCGGACGAGATGGCAAGTACTGGGATGGTGATTCGAGGAAGGTCTACTTGGATCGAGGTTTTTCGTCGCAAGGTCACAATCATGGTCCGTTGTCGCTCTATGAGGGACTTCGTATTGTCGACGAAGGGTAGTTGAGCGGCCATAGGATGAGCCGTATTAGACCTGAATGAGGAAGGTGGAGTGCCCACGAGTTGCTCCACAGTCTTTCCCGTCCGCGTCGCTTCAACGCGTAACAACTCCGCATCGATGAGTTGTTGCACTGCATACAGGAGTAATTGCGACCGTTGCCGATTAAGCTGATAAAGCGGTAGCGCCACCTGTCGCTCTGCTTCGAGCAGTGTAATCGAGTGATTGCCAACCGTGGCAACCACACGCGAGTCGGATGAGTCGCTCAGTTTTGTCGGTGAAGCGGTCTTGGAGAACATCAGCAACGATCCCGCTATGCCGAGGATCACCAAGGCGAGCATGCGCCAAAGTCTTGGTTTCGAGGGGGGTATCATGGAGAGCCTACGTCCTCTGATTTAAGGCACCTTTAGTGTGCGAGGCCAGTTCCGGTATGACGACGCAGCATTGCCGCAATTGTCCTGTAGCGCGCCTTTCCTCGCAATCCCCCCAACGGGGCAGCAGAGACATACGAGTGACGAATGGTCACAGCGGCGTAGGGGTTTTATCTTGAGCCGGGATGGCGCGTGAGGCAAGGCTTACCCGGCTAGGCTTCAGAACAACATTCCCGGACCGTGGCTGTCACACAAACCTCAGGAGGTATGATGCACAGTTGGGATAAAACATTGATTGGAACAAGCAGGTGTTTTCTCCAAACGACTGGGATGATCCCGCTGCTGAGCATGGCCAAATCCACGGTGTTGATATCGGGAGAGACGGGAACCGGGAAAGAGCTTTTCGCGAGGGCAATCCACTATACGGGCGATCGACGAGGGAAACCGTTTGTCCCTGTCAATTGTGCAGCCCTCCCAGATCATTTAATCGAAAACGAGTTGTTCGGCCACAGCAAAGGAGCCTTTACGGGCGCATTGATTGATAGGCCAGGTCTGTTGCATGAAGCCGACGGCGGAACATTCTTTCTCGACGAAATAAACTCGCTCACCATGGCGGTCCAGAGTAAGTTGTTGCGTGTTCTGCAAGATCAGGAATTTAGGCCGCTCGGCTCGACCAAGAGTCGAACAGTCGATGTGAAGATCATTGCCGCAACCAACGCAGACTTGCGCTACCTGGTCGAGGCTCGCCAATTTCGCGAAGACCTGTTCTATCGCTTGAACATCTTGTCCGTTGTCCTGCCTCCCCTGCGTGATCGGAAAGAGGACATCCTGTTGCTTGCCAACCATTTTCTGAAGGTCTACGCGACGGAGTTCTGCAGGACTGCCATCCCTATCGGACATTCGGCCCAAGCCAAACTGATGGGTTATTCCTGGCCCGGCAATGTGAGAGAGCTCCAAGGTGTCTTGCAGCGCGCGGTCGCGATGGGATTGGGAGAGACACTCGAAGCGCATGACATCGATCTGCCTGAGACCGATAGGCCGGAACTGACCGGACCGAGCATGACGCTCGTGTCTCGCGGAGTGATATCGAACGAGTGTAGCTTCCAAGCCATGAAAACCAAGGTGATCGGTGAGTTCGAGCGAGCCTACCTCAGCCAGCTACTGTCCGCCCATCACGGCAACATCTCGAAGGCTGCCCGTGCGGCAAAGAAGGAACGGCGAGCTTTCCAGCGCCTATTACAGAAGCACGGGATGGATCGGCGGGTATTTTCCGCGGCGTAGGGCCATTGATCTTGAGGCAATCTAGCCGCAGGAGAGACGAGAGGAAACGCACGATTCGTTAAAAAAACACTCTTTTTTGAGAGTCAGAACGCCGGTACTTAATTTGCTCCTGTGCGTCTGCCATGAATAGGTCGGAATTCTCTGAAGACAATGATGTTGTGGCATGGCTGATTCTCGGCTACCTCTGCTCCCACCCCGACGCGAAGGATACGGCGGAAGGCGTGGGTAATTGGTGGCTGAACGGCGAGGGGATTTACGTTGATGCGGAGGTTGTTCGTGGCTCTCTTGACTATCTGGTCAGGTTGGGGTGGCTGAGGGCGACAGCGCGCCATGCGGGTGTTACCGTCTATGGACTGAACCAGAACCGTCGATGGAATCTACAGCGGTTTCTGCAAAATCATGTGAGTTTGCACTAAGAATCATGGGCAGGACATGCCTTCGGTCGAACTGGGTGCTGAGGCCCCATTCGCGGAGCTCCCGAGAGCTTGGCGGGTGTGGCGCAAATTCTCCGTGGCCTTTTCGTAGTACTGTGGATTCACTTCGATCGCTTTCTCAAAACAGACGGCGGCTTGTTTGGCCTGTCCCATACCCAGCAGGGTCACCCCCAGGTTGTTGTAGGCGCCAGACTCGTCCGTCGCTTTCTTGAACGAGTCCAGCGCATCGGCATACCGCTGGCGGCGCGCGTACGCCACGCCCAAATTATTATGCAGCTTTGGTGAAGCAGAGCCCGCTGAGAGAGCTTGTTCATAGGCCTGAATCGCGGATTCATGATCACCGCTCAAGGCATAGGCAAGGCCAAGATTGTTCAAGATGCCTGGTTCGCGTGGGTGTAGCGCCAGCGCTGCTTTGTATGCGGTTATGGCATCTCCATGGCGTTGCCCTTGGTCATAGACAAGACCTAATAAGTTTTGGGAGACCCAATGTGATGGGTTGAGTGTGACGGCTGTTGTGAGCGCCACCTCGGCCTCACGCAACTTGCCTTGTAGCAAGTAAACGTGTCCGATTCCCTCGTGAGCTGCTGCCGAATTGGGTTCCCGAGTTCGCAGATCCTGAAACTGAGTGAGCGCCGCTTCGAGCATCCCCTGGTGCAGAAAAATCTGCCCCAGCTTGAGACGGACAGAGTTACGGACTGGGTCCGCCTTCAGCGCTTTGCCGTAGTGGACGCCGGCTAAGGGGAAGTTGCGCCGTTGCGCGTCCAGGTCCCCTGCACGCTCGTGCTCTTCCGCAGTCATCTCGGGAGCCGTTGGAGTGGGGTCCTCAAGGTTTCCTTGGGATCCCTTCTGAGCGTCCATCACCTTGCGATAGTCCGCCATATCGACCGTCGGTGTGGTGGGGTCTTTAGAACCGGCACATCCGGACGCGACACAAAGTCCAAAAAGAATCCCGGCGTGAAGCTGCGCTCTCAATAGCTGCCATCTGATCTTCATTGTTTCTTTCACTTCGTTTGTTCCCTCCCCGATTGGGTATTGTTCCAGCATGCCCTGAGCCTGCCTGGTGGTCAAATAAAACTGGAGTTTTTCATGTGGGTACCTAACCGAGCTGGAAATAGTCTCCGAGCGCGGCGGGCGAGCCGCACATGGAGCCGGCCGTTGAGAAGAGGTCTTGCGGCGTCGCAGCCGCAGTTAGGAGCGAAGTAATTCAGTCTGTGAAGGAAAACAGATAGTTGGCGAAATGGTGTTACTGGCCGGCGCTTTGCATCGTCCTGCTCGCAATGCGGAAACCACTGTCAGACGCGACAACCCGGGTGAAGGAGGTGAGGGAATTCCCCATTGATGTGGTGAGTCGCGGAGTGAAAGTCGGAGAAGCAGCGTGAGCAGGATGTTTCGAGAGCCGTAACCATTCACGTGACACAAAGAAAGGAAGCCATCATGTTGAACGCGATTCGTCAATTTGTGAAGGAAGAAGAAGGTGCCTCGGCTGCGGAATATGCCCTGTTGGTTGGGCTAATCACTGTGTTAATGGCCGGTGCGGTCACGGGTCTTGGCGGCGCCATTATTACAGCGGTTAATAACGCTACCGCTGCCATTAGCTGATTTGGCCGTGGCATGAGAATGGGGTTGGCCCGATCTTGATCGGGCCAACCATCAGTCTAGCGCGATGAGGGGAAGGCACCAGCGTAAAGCCAATGATGGGTTGAGCCTGGCGGTACTTTCCGATTCGAGAATGGTTGGGGCTTATAGGAGGACATCACGATGGAGACGGTTATGGGTGGGGCACTCGCAGCGGTTCTCATGACGGCAATGTGGACTGACCTGCGCGCGTCTCGAATCCCCAATTGGTTGACCTTCTCCGCCATGGGCTTTGCGCTTGTCGTACATGCGTGCCTCGGCGGTCTGCAGGGAGCGATCTTCGGGCTGACGGGGCTCGGGGCTGGTTTGGGACTCTTTCTGATCCTGTATCTGTCCGGAAGTATCGGGGCGGGTGACGTGAAGCTCATGGCTGCCGTGGGCGCCTTAGTTGGCCCCTCCGGCGCACTCTTGTCCGGACTCCTTGCGATCATGGTCGGTGGTGCCTATGCCTTGGGCGCGATGTGTTACCAGTGGGGCGTTCTAGGCGCAGGGCGGAAGCTGGTGTCTGCCACACAAGGAGCTCTTCTGACGGAGGGATCCGGGTGGGCTCGCGAGTTACAACTCCCGTTCCGGCTACGGTATGGGTTCGCGGTTGCCGGCGGCACTCTACTTTTCCAATCGGGGCTCCACCCCTTCGGAGGATAGGTTTGCCGGAGCTGAGCTAGACTGAGGGGAGCGGAGCTGAGCCAGATGACGAGGCAGCAAGACGTGGGACGGTGTCAGAGGACAGCAGAGGAGACGAAGCAATGAAACGGTATCGGCCCTTGGTTTTTTTCGGCGTGGCGGTGGTGCTCGGATTGGTAACCAGCGTGCTGGTGTTTACCTGGCTGCAGAACGAAAAGAACCGGTTGATGGCGGCACCGATTCCTGTGAGCCAAAACGTGCAGGTGTTGGTGGCCAATGCGGATCTTCCGTGGGGCACCAAGTTGACGCCGGAAATGATGCAGTTGATGGAATTCGTGCCCGGCGCGGTGCCGGAAGGGCACTTTACAAGTGCAGAGACCGCCAAGGATCGCGTGCTCATCGTCGATCTCAAGCGAAACGAACTGCTCTTGGAATCGAAGCTTGCGCCGGTTGGGGCGACGGGAGGTGTGGCGGCTGTCACGGATCCCAACAAGCGGGCGATGTCTGTGAAAGTGGACGACGTGATCGGAGTGGCGGGCTTCATCAAGCCGGCGGACCATGTGGATGTCATGGTCACGATCGAACCGCCTGGCGGGAAGCA
This sequence comes from Nitrospiraceae bacterium, assembly GCA_036820725.1. Taxonomy (GTDB): domain Bacteria; phylum Nitrospirota; class Nitrospiria; order Nitrospirales; family Nitrospiraceae; genus DASSBQ01. Next base: position 7,252 of record DAISKX010000042.1, on the reverse strand, counting down.
AGGGAATTCGGTTTCCAAGATGATTCTTGAAAATGTGAAGGTGTTAGCAGCCGGCACCCAAATGGAGCGGAAGGGCAAAGACGAAGAACCGAAGCCGGTGCAAGTGATTACGGTCGAAGTGGAGGTGGAAGAAGCGGAGAAGCTGGCCTTGGCCTCGACCCAAGGTCGGCTCCGACTGGCACTCCGGAATCCACTCAACAAAGAACATGTGTTGACGAAGGGGGCCAATGTCGGAGCGCTTCTGAGTTCGTTCCGTCCGAAGCAATCGCCCAAGCCGAAGGTCGAAGACGACGGTAGTGTGCGGATCGAAGTCATCAAAGGCGATGTCCGTAAGGAATACAAGTTCTAGACGTGATGGAGGTGTGACGATGAAGACAGTGGATGAGCGAGTTGGGAACGCCGATCTGTGGACAATGGTCTTTGTGATCAGTGGAGTCTTGCTGGGGCCGGGTGGCGCAATCGCAGCCGGTGAGGGGGTGGCCATTCCCCTGAGTGCGATCCGCGAGGCACAACAAGTAGGTCTTGTCGTTGGAAAATCAACCGTGCTGGATATGCCGGTGGCGATTAAGCGCGCGTCCCTGGCCGATCCGCTGATTGCTGACGCGATCGTGCTGAGTCCGAAACAGATTTATGTGACCGGCAAGGGCTACGGTGCGACGAATCTGACGCTCTGGGGCAAGGACGACCAGGTGCTCGCGATTTTCGATCTGGACGTGGGGGTCGATCTCACGCGATTGAAACAGCACCTGGGCGAACTGCTTCCGGATGAAACGAACCTCCGGCTTAAAGGCACAAACGATCATGTGACGGTCTCGGGCACAGTGTCGAGCGAGGCGCGGCTGAGCCAGGTGATGGCTGTGGCCGAGGCCTATGCCCCGAAGAAAGTCTTGAACTTCCTCAAGGTGTATCCCGAACCGGTCGGCAGCCCGGTACCGGATGTGCAGACGGTGACGGTGGAAGTGATTAAGGGGACGTCCGTGAATTCTGTGAAGTTCTGATGTGAAACAGTCGCAGTGCCTATCCGACAGCGAGAAGATGGTTTTCCAAGACTCTGGAGGAACATGTCGATGAAACAACGTGACGTGATCGTGACAGTGGGATTGCTGCTAGGGATCTATGCCGCTCCGACAAGTTACGCTGAGGAATCGGCAGCCGTCCCTCCTGCGGGCAGTGCGATTGAGCAGCGTGACATTCAGAAATTGGAGTTGACCTCGGGCAAGTCGAAAGTGTTGGACTTGCCGGTGGCAATCAAACGGGCGTCCCTGGCGAACCCGGACGTGGCCGATACCGTGGTCCTGTCTCCGACCCAGATCTATCTGACGGGTAAGGCTACGGGGGTGACGAATCTGACGCTCTGGAATGAGAGCGGCAACATGATGGGCATGTACGACGTGGTCATTGCGCCAGATTTAAGCCGCCTGAAAGAAAATCTTCACAAGGCGTTGCCGGAGGAAAAAGGGATTCTGGTCACCTCCAGCCACGACCACATCACCCTCTCCGGCACAGCCTCAAACGCTAATAGCCTGACCCGGGCCATCAGTATCGCGGAGGCCTATGCGCCGAAGAAGGTCGTCAATGCTTTGCAAGTCGGGGGAGTGCAACAGGTCATGCTTGAAGTGCGCGTGGCAGAAATGAATCGTGAATTGATCAAGCGGCTTGGGGTCAATTTCAGCGCGATCGGCTCCAACGAGTTCGCAATCTCGCTCCTCGGTGGATTGACAAGTCTGGCCACCTTCACCACTCCGAACGGCGGGGCGGTAGCGGCCACGACGGCGCTGACGTCGACGGTGAACGGGATCTTCGGATTCGAGACTGGAAGTATCTCATGGACTGGATTTGTCGATGCGTTGAAAGAAGAGAATCTCATCAAGGTGTTGGCGAAGCCTACTCTTGTAGCGCTGAACGGCCAGGAAGCGGCGTTTCTCGCCGGGGGCGAGTTTCCCATTCCTGTGCCCCAGGCCTTTGGATTGGTGACAGTTCAGTTCAAGAAATTCGGGGTCGGGTTGGTGTTTACCCCCAACATCATGAATAGCAAGCACATCAGTTTGAACGTGGCGCCTGAAGTTTCGGAACTGGACTTTCAAAATGCGTTGCGGCTGCAAGGGTTTCTCGTGCCGGCTATTACAACGAGACGGGCTGCGACGACCATCGAGCTGGCGGACGGGCAGAGTTTCGCCATCGGTGGGCTGATGCGGGACAACGTCCGAGAATCGGTGAAGAAGGTTCCGTTCCTCGGCGAGATTCCCATCCTGGGCGCGCTCTTCAGAAGTAGTTCGTTCCAGAAAAACGAAACGGAACTCATCATCATCGTGACACCGCATCTCATCAAGCCGCTGGACATGACGGCTCAGACCTTGCCGACGGACTATTACGTGGAGCCGAACGATTTCGAGTTCTACCTGATGGGATTTTCGGAAAAGGGAGGGTTCGGCGGAAAGACAGGACAGCGATCGCCGGCTGCTGAAGTACTCTCCAACCGTGTGGGCAGACCGGCGCCGATGGAGGGACAGGTCGGGCATATCGTTCCGTCAGCAAGATAAAGCTAGATCTGTAGGACAGCAGCCATAGAGCTGAAGGGAGATCACAATGATCAGATTAAATGGGGTGGTGGCGGTCATGATGGTGGGGCTGCTGGTCGGAGCTTGTGCCCCGACCACGATCAGTCCGAATTGGGGGACGGCCTATCAAAACATGCGGGCTCAGCAGGTTCTAAATCCCACCGCGGGGGAAAATCTTGCACCGGTTGAAGGACAAGACGGGAGAGTGAACGCTACGGCCATGGAGGCCTATCGTAAGAACTTCGAGCAGCCGGATGCGGAGTTCAGCCGGTCGGCTGTAGCCAGCGGTGTGCAAACCAAATAGGTGAATAAAGGGATAGGTCCAATGCGAATACTCAACCAGCGTGGCGCAGTGGCAGCGGAGTTTGCGCTGCTGTTGCCGGTGCTCTTGACCATCCTGTTCGGGATCATCGAATTCGGCATGATCATGTATGGACGGGAAGTGGTCACCAACGCCAGCCGGGAAGGCGCGCGGGCCGGGATTGTGCAGGTCTCCCCCAAGCCGACATCGGGGGCTATTACGACTATTGCGACGAATTACCTTACCGGGACCGGGATTAACTCCTCGGACGTGACGATTACCGTGGCGGGAGCGGGAGGCGCGAGCCCTGCGGTGTTAACGGTGACCGCGACCTATAACTATCCCTGGTTGATCCCCTATATCCCGACTGTGTTGGGCTTGCCTAGTCCGTTGCCGATTACGATGTCGACGACGATGCGCCATGAATAATCTATTGAGCAAGCGAAGGAGGGCGCTGATGTCCCATAGACTGGTGATACAGCTCATGAAGCCGCTCCGCAATTCGCGGGGAGCAGCCGCGGTTATGGTGGCGCTCACGTTGACGGTCTTGCTGGCGATGGGGGCTGCCGCCATCGATATCGGCCATGCGCTCGTGGCGAGAAACGAACTGCAGAATGCCGCGGATGCCGCCGCGCTGGCCGGTGCTAGGACCCTGGGGATCGCCTATGAAGGGATGACGCCAGCTCAAATGGCCACCTATACGCTGACGGGAGGAGATCAGACAGCGATCGTAGCCGCCGCTCAGACGACAAGCGCGCTGAATCAGGCAGCAGCAGTCAACGTGTCGGTGAATGCCGCCGACGTTCAGGTTGGGTTGTGGAATTCCGTGACGAAAACGTTTACTCCGACGACCAATCAACCTCGCTCCGTCAGAGTCGTCACCCATCGTGACGGCAGTGCGAATGGCCCGATCAGCACCTTCTTGGCGAATGTTGTCGGCATGTCGAGCGTGAACGTCAGCGCAGCCGCGACGGCAGAACTCACGGCCATCGGATCCACGCCGCCGGGCGCGCTGGATTTTCCGTTGGCGATTTCGGAGTTGTTCTTCAGCCAGTTCGGTTGCGGAGACAGTATCCAGTTGTATCCCAGTAATGGCACGCCTCAGTCCTGTGCGGGGTTTACGACATTTCTGGAGACCCCGTCTAACGACCGTGCCATGAGAAATATCCTCAATGGCATGATCGACGGAACCTATCAGACACCACCCACGACGGCGGGGGTGGACCAATTACAGTTCACTAATGGAACATTAAGCAATCCGACGTGGAGTGCGCTCCAGAATCTCTTCCTGCAGAAGAGTGCAGGAACCGGCTATTGGGATGCGCTAGTGCCGGTGTATCAGGGGGGTGACTGCAGCCCCAGCGGCGCGATTCCGATTGTGGGCTATGCCAATGTTCGGATCACCAATGTGGAGGGTGCCCCGACTCATACAATTACCGGAAACGTGTCGTGCCCACTTTTCCAGGGTGGAGGGGTGGGCGGCGGCCCTTCGTTCGGGGTCTTCACGACCTTGCCCGGTCTCGTCGAATAGATCAGATAACCGAGGAGAAAAGCTTGCATGGCTCGATTGGTTGCAGTGTCGATCGACTGTCGGAACGAAGCGGCGCGGCAAACGTTTGAGGAGATTGTCTCCCGTCGACGCGATTATCTGGTGACCAAGGGGCAGGGCACCGGTGCCGCCGACATGCTCTTGCTTGAACTGGATGAGTTCCGGCCGCAGCAGACGTTCGCGCACATTCGTGAGTTGCTGAGCGCCTCGTCGGAGCTTGAGGTGTTTCTTACAGCCTCGCGCACTGATCCCCAAATTCTCTTGGAATCGTTCCGGTTGGGGGTGAAGGAATTCTTGCCTCAGCCACTGACCCGCCAGGATGTTGAACCGGCGCTGGCGCGTTTTGAGGAACGATTCGCTGGGCGAGTGTCCGGTACGGAGAGGCAGTCCGGGAGGGTGGTCGCGGTCATCGGCGCGCGAGGCGGGGTGGGGGCGAGCACCGTGGCGACGAACCTCGCGATGTCGATCCAGCAGGTGAGCCAACGGGAGCCGGTCGCATTGATGGATCTGGATCTGCTCGGAGGGGATCTCGGCTTGTTCTTGGACCTGCGGACGCTGCAAGGACTGAAACATCTCTCAAAAGATATCTCCCGACTGGACGAGACGATTGTCCGGAGCAGTTTGACGCAACATTCGTCCGGCCTCCATCTGCTGCCTTCTGGCTATGAAGGGTTTGAAGAACCGGTACCCGCCCCGGGTAGCACGATGCGGGTCATCGGCCTCCTGCGAGCCATGCATCGGCATGTCTTCGTCGATTGTGGACACGTGCTCGAGCCGGCAGTCAAGGAGGCACTGGATTGTTCGGATCAGATCATCGTCGTAACCACGCTCTCATTGCCGGCGATCCGACGAACCAAGCGCCTGCTCGATGTGTTGCAGATGGCGGCCTATCCATCCGGAAAGGTGGGTGTGGTGGTCAATCGTTATGTCAACGATCAAAAGGATCTCTTGGCGGAGACGGAAGATCTGTTGGGGATGCCGATGGCTGGATTGATTCCGAACGATTACGAGACAGCCAGTGAGGCGATCAACCACGGCAAGCCGCTGACGATCATGGCGTCGAGGACGTCCATCGGACAGTGGTATCTGCGAGGGAGCGAGGCGCTCGTCGGTGAAAAATCCTCTGCCGCGAGGACCGATTCAGGGAAGGGATCCGAGAAGAAGTCCTCGTTTTTGGGGCGCTGTTTTTCGACTCTGGGACTGGAGCCCAGTAGGAAACCATCCGTCGTCTGAAGGTCGAAGCGGACCGCCGCTTGACCGATTCTGAAGGAGGGTGTCACACATCATGCTGACGATGAAACCGGCGGGCTCTGCCGAAGTCGGATCTCACTACCACGAGCTAAAGGAGCGACTTCACCAGCGCGTGATCGAAATGCTCGATCTGAATGCCATCGGCACTCTGTCGCAAGGGGCTGTGACGGAGCAGTTGACCAAGCTCATCGAACAGTTGCTGCAACAGGAATCGGTGCCGCTCAACCAGAGAGAGCGGGCGCAGATCACGCAGGACATTCTTCACGAGGTGCTAGGGTTGGGCCCCCTGGAGCCGTTGCTAGCAGATCAGACCGTCAACGACATTCTGGTCAATGGACACAAGCAGGTCTTCGTCGAACGATCCGGTCGATTGGAGCTGACGCCGATCCAATTCAAGGACGACGCCCACTTGAAGAAGATCATCGAGAAAATTGTCTCGCGCGTGGGGCGCCGCATCGACGAGTCGGTGCCAATGGTCGATGCCCGGCTTGCCGACGGTTCTCGCGTGAATGCGATCATTCCTCCGCTCGCCATCGACGGGCCGTCCCTCTCGATCAGAAAGTTCAGCAAAGATCCCTTGGAACTGTACCATCTGGTCGAAAAACGATCGCTCACACCGGAAATCGGCGAACTCATGAAGGCTATTGTCCAGGCTCGATTGAACATCTTGATTTCGGGTGGAACGGGGTCAGGGAAAACGACGTTATTGAATGTGTTGTCAGGATTTATTCCGAACGACGAACGTATTGTGACGATTGAGGACGCGGCCGAGTTGCAATTGCGCCAGGACCATGTGGTCAGGTTGGAAACCAGGCCAGCCAATATCGAAGGAAAAGGGGAGATCGCACAGCGCGAACTTGTTAAGAACGCGCTTCGGATGCGTCCCGATCGGATCATCCTGGGTGAGGTGCGCGGAGCGGAAAGTTTGGACATGCTCCAAGCCATGAACACCGGCCACGATGGGTCATTGACCACGGTCCATGCCAATTCCTGTCGAGATGCTCTGACTAGAATTGAGACGCTGGTGTCAATGGCTGGCTTCAATCTGGCGGCGAAGGCCATGCGGCATTATGTGTCTTCTGCGCTGGACGTAATCATCCAAATTGCGCGGTTGTCTGACGGAACCAGAAAGTTGATCAGCCTCCAAGAAGTCGTCGGCATGGAAGGCGACTTGATCACGTTACAGGAACTCTTTACCTTCCAGCAGACCGGTCTCGATGAGAATCGCAAGGTGAAGGGACGATTCAAGGCGACTGGCGTGCGTCCCAAATTTGCCGAGCGTCTGGCCGCAAAGGGTGTGGCGTTGCCCCTCGCCTTATTTGATCCCTCAAAGGTGTATGAATGCTGAACATATTTATAGCCCTCGGTATATTTGGCACGATCCTGCTGTTCATGTACGCCTGTGCGGCGCTGTATCGAATCATGGCGCCTCGCGGAACTGATCGAGCCGTTGAACGGCTCCAGACATGGACGGCGCCGATGGAGGTAGCCCCGCTACAGATTGTCCGTAAGGAAACGCTCAGCGATATCCCGTGGCTGAACAATTTACTCCTGACGGCGCGGCGGCTGCAGCCGCTACGAGTGCTTCATCAG
>DAISKX010000041.1:0-12997 GCA_036820725.1 Nitrospiraceae bacterium | reverse complement strand
TTTGACTATGCCAGAACTACCTGAAGCCGAAATTGCGGCGGCTCAGCTCCGAGCAGGTACGGTGGGCGCTATGGTTCGCGAATGTTGGGTTGGACGGTCCGATATTGTCCGTGAAGGATATCAGACCCTCTCTTGGTATCAGACGAGTAGGATCGATGCGGTCAAACGCCATGGCAAATCCGTGGTCCTCTCATTTTCAAGGGGAGGAGAAACTCGATTCTTGGTGGCGGAATTAGGAATGACCGGACTTCTTCTTTTTCGTTCGGCGCCTGCACGATATCCTCAGCATACACACTTCGTGATGCATCTGACCGAGTGCCGCGAGCCTGAGCTACGGTATTGGAATCCCCGCCGATTCGGGCGTCTATATCTTCTGGATGCATCCGGTCTGGAGCACTACCTCAGACGACGATTCGGCTACGAGCCTCTGACGATGACTCGCCAGGAGTTCGCAAATCTGATGGCCTCGAGCAGAGGACGACTCAAAGCTCTGCTTATGCATCAACAAAAAATTGCCGGTATCGGTAACATCTATGCGAATGAAATATTATTCAGGGCCAGCCTCCATCCTAGCCAAGTTGCCTCCAGGGTGAGGCCCGATGCGATCAATCGATTGTACGACGTCATGCGGGATGTACTCCTTGAGGCAGTTGAGTTTGGAGGCTCCAGCGTACGGGACTTTTTCGCACCTGACGGAACGTTGGGGAGCTATAGGTTATATCACCGCGTATACGGAAAGACAGGCAAACCGTGTCCAAACCAATGTGGTGCAACAGTTCGTCGGGTGATGGAAGAACGGAGTTCCTTTATTTGCCCTACATGCCAGCCAAGGAGTGGCCGCCGCCAAAAAACAGTCTCTTGACTTCTTCGTCCTGTGTTTCGTAGAATCTTGCCCCCGGTTGCAATAGATTTCAATACCTTAGACAAACTCCCAAGTAGCCTGCTCGGCTGTAGGACTTCTGTGCTCGCATCCTAGGCCCTTTGGAGGATTGAGCTCATTCAAAGAATTCGCTACTCTAACAGTCCTTTTTTCACCTGACGAATCTCAAAGGAGTGGTGAGCCATGGCAAAAGTCCTGGAAGGCCCTGGGATGGGGTTGATGAAAAAGTGGGGCATCAACGTTCCCAATTATGTCGTTGTCGCCTCCACCGAAGAATTGACCAAGCTCGGACAGGCCAACGACTGGCTAAAACGGTCGAAGCTCGTCGTGAAGGCTCATGAGGCGTTGGGCTCACGCTTCAAGTTAGGGCTTGTGAAGGTGGATTTGGATCTCAAAGGTGCCGAAGCGGCCACAAAGGAAATGATCGGGCGTCGGATCGGAAGCATTACGGTGTCACAGGTTATTGTCTCCGAGATGATCGCACATAAAGAAGAATACTACTGCGCGGTGAAGTCCACTCGTGATGGGGCGGACGTCCTCGTGGCAAACTGTGGTGGGATAGAAGTGGAGTCCAATTGGGATCGTGTGAAGCGACTATCCCTGGAGGTCGGACAGACTCCGTCGGCCGACGCGCTGGAGCACCTTGCCAAGGATGCCGGTTTCACCGGGGCACTGATCAAGAAAATGGCGGATTTCGCTGCGAAAATGTTTGCTTGTTTTGATAATGAAGATGCGCAGTATCTGGAGGTCAACCCGGTCGTGATGCGCCAAAGCGATGGAGAGTTGGTGGCCTTGGACGCAGTCACGTTGCTTGACGGAGATGCCAAGTTCAGACATCCAGATTGGAATTTTCCCTTCGCTGCAGAGTTCGGGCGTGCCTATTCAAAGGACGAACTTGAAGTCATGGCGGTGGATTCAAAAATCAAGGGGTCGGTGAAATTCATTGAAATTCCCGGTGGGGATACTGCAATGCTTCCCGCCGGCGGCGGAGCCAGTGTGTATTATTCTGATGCCGTGGTTGCACGAGAGGGAAAACTAGCCAACTACGCTGAATATTCCGGGGATCCTCCTGATTGGGCCGTGGAAGTCTTGACGGAAAAGGTCTGTTCGTTGCCTGGGATCAAGAACATCATCGTCGGCGGTGCGATCGCTAATTTTACCGATGTGAAGAAAACGTTCGGTGGCATCATCAACGGATTTCGCAAGGCCAAATCCGATGGGAAGCTCACAGGTGTCAAAATCTGGGTCCGTCGTGGAGGACCACGAGAGAAGGAAGGACTCGACGCGATGCGAGCGCTCAGGGAAGAAGGTTTCGATATCAATGTATTTGATCGATACACACCACTGACGGATATTGTAGATAAGGCGCTCCAATCGACCAAGTAGCCTACCGACTCGACGATACGAACTTACTCACACAGGGGAGATCCCGATGAGCATCCTGGTAAACAAAGACACCCGCATAGTCATTCAGGGTGGGGCAGCCGGAGTGAACGCCGCCCGCCGCATGGCCGAATTTTGTTATCTTATCAAGCGGCCATTGTCCGTCGAGGCGTTCGTGTATCCGCCGGATGCCGGGAAAACGAACGAAATACCTTTCGGCAGCGGGCTTTTGGCTATTCCAATATACAGAACAGTCGCCGAGGCCACCAAGAATCATCCTCAGATCAACACGAGTCTGGTGTATATCGGGGCTGATCGGGCCATGGCGGGTGGTCTCGAGGCGTTGAACGATCCTAAAATTCAATTGGTCTCCATGATTACGGAAGGGGTTCCCGAAAAGGATGCCAAGATTCTTGCACGGCAGGCCGTTAAACTCGGTAAAATATTCAATGGCCCGTCGTCCATCGGCATTATCTCTGCCGGCTCCTGTCGTCTGGGAGTGATCGGCGGCGCGTTTGATAATCTGGTTCTCTCAAAGCTTTATCGAGAAGGTTCCTTCGGTGTGATCACCAAATCAGGCGGACTCTCCAACGAAATCATTTGGATCTGTTCTCAATTTGCCGACGGCATCACCACGGCAATCGGCATCGGCGGAGATGCATATCCCGGGACCGATTATGTTTCCTATTTGGAAAAGTTCGAGCAGGATCCCCAAACAAAGGCTGTTGTCATCGTCGGAGAGATGGGTGGAGATCTTGAGGAGCGTGCGGCCGAGTGGTACGGTGCCAAAAAGCGACGGATCAGGCTCATCGGCGTGGTGTCGGGATTCTGTCAGGAAAGTCTTCCGAAGGGTATGAAATTTGGGCATGCGGGTGCCAAGGAAGGCATGAAGGGAGAAGGATCGGCTCGGGCGAAGGCTGACGCGCTCAAGAAGGCCGGCGCAATCGTGCCGCCTACATTCGGGGCGCTCGGCCCGGCAATTAAGGAAGCGTACGAAGATTTGGTCAAGAAAGGCCAGATTGTACCGGTCACGGACGTCAATCCTGCGGAGCTTCCAAAGTTGCCAAAATCGGTCGAGGAGGCGATGAAGTCCCAGGAAGTCACTGTGCTACCGCTCATCCGAACGACGATCAGCGACGACCGGGGCGACGAACCTCTGTATGATGGCTACCCTGCCTCCGAGCTCATTAACAAAGGTTATGAAATACCACACATTGTCGGCTTGCTCTGGGATAAGCGGTTGATCTCGAAGCAGGAGGCCGAAATTATCAAGCGGATCATCATGCTTTCCGCGGACCATGGTCCTTGCGTGAGCGGAGCCTTTGGAACCATCCTTGCGGCCTGTGCAGGCATCGGTATGTCTCAAGCGGTCGCGGCCGGGTTGATCATGATCGGCCCGCGCTTCGGTGGAGCGGTGACTGATGCCGGTCGCTACTTCAAACATGCGGTCGATCACAAGATGAACGTCGATGAGTTCTTGAGTTATATGAAGAAAAACGTCGGGCCAGTTCCCGGCATCGGCCATCGAGTCAAGAGTCTGCGCAACCCCGATAAACGAGTCAAGGAACTCGTGGGATACGTCAAGGGTCTCGGCATCAAGACGCCGCACCTCGATTTCGCACTCAGTGTCGAGAAGGTGACGTCTGCGAAGAAAGATAACTTGATCCTGAATGTGGATGGAACCATGGCCGCCGTTCTGGTCGATCTTGGATTTCCGGTGGAGAGCCTGAACGGTTTCTTCATTCTTGCCCGTACCATCGGCTTGATCGGCCACTGGGTCGATCAGAAGCGTCAGGAGAGCCGGTTGATTAGGCTCTTTGATTATCTCGTCAACTACGCGGCACCCAAACGCCGAGAAGTTCCACCGCTCAAATAACGAACCCATCCATGTCTACCGCCACACCTTAAAAGAGGGCTTGCCATGTCGCTTCAAATAGCCAAACAACTATATGCCAAAATGCCGGACGTGATCGCCAAGGCCAGGAAGAAATTCGGGGGCGGATTGACGTTGGCTGAGAAGGTCCTGGTTTCCCATACCGACAACTTTGATACGCAGGTCTGGGAGCGTGGCAAGTCCATGTTGTCTCTCCGTCCTGACCGCGTGGCGATGCAGGATGCAACTGCGCAGATGGCCATGCTGCAATTCATGCAGGCGGGAAAGAAAAAGGTTTCGGTTCCCAGCACGATTCATTGTGATCATTTGATCCGCGCCGAGATGGGGTCCCAAAAGGATCTCATGCGGGCTGTAGATGAAAATAAAGAGGTCTACAATTTTTTGGCTTCTGCAGCGAAGAAGTACGGCATCGGCTTTTGGAAGCCCGGGTCCGGCATCATCCATCAGGTCGTATTAGAGAACTACGCTTTTCCTGGTGGATTGATCATCGGTACGGATTCGCATACCCCCAACGGGGGCGGACTCGGCATGCTTGCGATCGGGGTTGGCGGTGCAGATGCCGGAGAAGTGATGGCGGGGCTGCCATGGGAAGTGCTGCATCCAAAATTGATCGGGGTTCGACTGACCGGCAAGTTGTCGGGATGGGCCTCGCCGAAAGACGTCATTCTCTATCTCTGTGGTCTCCTCACTGTGAAGGGGGGGACGAATAAAATCGTTGAATATTTTGGCCCCGGAGCTGACACGATCAGTGCAACTGGGAAAGGCACCATCACGAACATGGGTGCTGAATTGGGGGCGACGACGTCGGTATTTCCGTTCGATCAGAAAATGGTCGCCTATCTCAATCTGACCGATCGTGTGGACCTCGCGAATCTAGCTCTTGCCAATAAGGAACTCTTGGTTGCAGATCCGGAGGTGTTGCAATCTCCCGAGAAGCATTACGATCAGGTCGTCGAGATAGACCTTTCCAAACTAGAGCCGTATGTGGTTGGACCTCACACGCCGGATTTGGCCAGACCAATATCGAAGATCGCCGCCGAAGCGAAAGAGAAGGGGTATCCGGTCGAACTCAAAGCCGCATTGATCGGGAGTTGCACCAATTCTTCATACGAAGATATCAGCCGATCGGCGCATATCGCCCGACAGGGACTGAAGGCCGGCCTGAAAGCCAAGACCGCATTTCTCGTCTCTCCAGGATCGGAACGGATCTACCACACGATGAAGCGGGACGGTTTCATGGAAACCTTTGAACAGATGGGCGCCACGGTTCTTGCCAATGCATGCGGGCCTTGTATCGGGCAATGGAAGCGAGCCGATGCGGTCAAGGGCAAAGCCGATTCTATCGTGAGTTCATTCAATCGGAATTTTCCCGGTCGAAACGATGGAATCAATGAAACGTTATCGTTCCTCGCGAGCCCGGAAGTGGTCACCGCTTATGCCTTGACGGGTAACCTGGGGTTCGATCCTGTTCACCAAACGTTGAAAGCGGCGGATGGGAAGGAATTCAAGCTCGAACCCCCGCACGGCGAAGAGTTACCCGCCCAAGGATTTGCCAAGGGCGAAGAAGGGTATGTCGCGCCAGCAGAAAACGGCGACACCCTGACGGTGGATGTTCCTCCAACGAGTGAGCGTTTACAGCTTTTGCAGCCGTTTCCGCGATGGGACGGCCAGGATTTCGAGAAGTTGCCGCTGCTGATCAAGACTAAAGGAAAGACGACGACAGATCATATCTCTCCTGCCGGTCCCTGGCTCAAGTTTCGTGGTCACCTCGACAAAATCAGTGACAACATGTTTCTTGGGGCGCACAACTCATTCTCATCAGAGCCGGGCAAGGGCACAGATGTGCTGACAGGAGAATCAGGCCTGACGATGGCCCAGATTGCTCGCCGCTACAAGGCGAAGGGTATTGGGTCGGTCGTGGTGGGTGATGAAAACTATGGGGAAGGCAGCAGTCGCGAGCACGCGGCGATGTCCCCGCGTTTTCTGAATGTGAAGGTCGTCATCACGAAGAGCTTTGCACGTATTCACGAGACCAATTTGAAGAAGCAGGGGATCTTGGCGTTGACCTTTGCTGACCCGAAGGATTACGAGAAGATCGAGCAGCAGGACCGCATCAGTGTGACCGGGCTGAGCACTTTGGCTCCGGGCAAGCCGGTGCAGGTGACCATCCATAAGGCGGATGGAAAGGCGCTCACCATGCAGGCGAACCACAGCATCACAGAGCAACAGATCGCGTGGTTCAAGGCTGGTTCGGCGTTGAATGCGCTGAACTAATAAGTAGGGACAAGAGGGAGAACCATGAGCACGAAAGCTTCCAAAATCATTTATACGAAGACCGACGAAGCCCCGATGTTGGCGACGTATTCGTTCCTGCCGATCATCAACGCCTTCAGCAAGGCAGCCGGTGTGTCGGTGGAGTTGCGGGATATTTCATTGGCCGGGCGCATTCTCGCGGTGTTTCCCGAATACCTGACGCCGCAGCAGAAGCAGGCGGATGCGCTGTCTGAATTGGGCGAGATTGCCAAGACGCCGGAGGCGAATATCATCAAGCTTCCGAACATCAGTGCCTCGCTTCCCCAGATTCAAGGGGCCATTAAAGAATTGCAAAGCCAGGGCTACAAGCTTCCAGAGTATCCAGAAAATCCTAAGGACGATAAAGAGAAGGACATCAAGGCTCGCTACGACAAGGTTAAAGGCAGTGCTGTCAACCCGGTGTTACGTGAAGGCAACTCCGATCGTCGCGCGCCGCTCTCGGTGAAGGCCCATACCAGGAAGCATCCGCATAAGATGGGAGCTTGGAGTTCGGACTCCAAGACGCACGTCTCCCATATGAAGGGCGGGGATTTCCGGTCCAACGAAAAGTCCATGACGACGACTGCAACGACCGACGCCCGGATCGAGTTCATCGGCCAGGACGGCAAGACGACCGTGCTCAAGCCGAGATTGGCGCTTCAGGCCGGGGAAGTCATCGATGCCACGTTCATGAGCAAGCGAGCCCTCCGCCAGTTCATCGAGGAGCAGATTGAAGACGCCAAGAAAAAAGGCGTGCTGTTCTCGATCCACATGAAGGCCACGATGATGAAGGTCTCGGATCCCAAGATCTTCGGCCATGCAGTGACGGTGTACTACAAAGACGTGTTCGAGAAGCACAGCGAGACGCTGAAGAAGCTGGGCGTGGATCCCGACAACGGCATCGGCGACTTGTATGTCAAAATCAAAGGCTTGCCCGATGATCAGCGCAAAGCGATCGAAGCCGACGTCCAAGCGGTGTACAAGAAGCAACCGCCGCTGGCGATGGTGAATTCGGATAAAGGCATCACGAATTTACACGTCCCCAGCGATGTAATCATTGACGCCTCCATGCCGCCGGTTATTCGTGACTCAGGGAAAATGTGGGGTCCTGACGGGAAGCTGGCAGACACCAAGTGCGTGATCCCCGATGCCAGCTACGCGCCGGTCTATCACGAGGTGGTCGAATTCTGTAAGAAGCACGGTGCGTTGGATCCGAAGACGATGGGCAGCGTGCCCAACGTCGGCCTCATGGCGCAAGCGGCCGAGGAATACGGGTCGCACGACAAGACTTTCAAGGCGCCGGGCAATGGGACGATCCGCGTGGTGGACACCTCGGGAAAGACGCTCCTGGAGCACCAGGTTGAAGAAGGTGACATCTGGCGCATGTGTCAGGTGAAGGATGCGCCGATTCGGGACTGGGTCAAGCTGGCGGTGAATCGTGCGAAGGCTACCGGATCTCCGGCGATTTTCTGGTTGGACAAGACCAGAGCGCACGATGCGCAATTGATCACGAAGGTCGAACGCTACTTGAAAGATCACGACACGAAGGGGCTCGATATCCGGATCATGATTCCGGCCGATGCGACACGCCTCTCATTGGAGCGGATTAAAGAAGGGAAGGACACGATCTCCGTGACGGGAAACGTGTTGCGCGACTATCTGACGGACCTGTTCCCGATTCTCGAAATCGGGACCAGCGCCAAGATGCTTTCGATCGTCCCTCTACTGAACGGCGGCGGGTTGTTCGAAACCGGCGCCGGAGGCTCTGCGCCCAAGCACGTGCAACAGTTCCAAGAAGAAGGCTATCTGCGGTGGGATTCGCTCGGTGAATTCCTTGCGCTGGCCGCCTCATTGGAACATCTTGCCAAGGTCGCCAACAATCAAGCGGCAAAAATTCTGGCTGACACACTCGATCAGGCCAATGCGAAGTTCCTGGAGAGCAACAAGTCTCCAGCCCGTAAAGTCGGCGAGATCGATAATCGCGGGAGCCATTTCTACCTGGCCTTGTATTGGGCGCAAGCGTTGGCCCAACAGACGCAGGATAAGAACCTGGCGGCACGCTTTACCAAAATCGTCAAGGACATGGCGGACAATGAAGCCAAGATCTCGACAGAATTGCTCGGTGCCCAGGGGAAGCCGGTCGATGTCGGCGGGTACTATCATCCCGACGATGCCAAGGCGTCGAAAGCGATGCGTCCAAGCGCGACGCTGAACGCCATCGTGGATGCGATTGCACAATAGAAAGAAGAACGGGTCTTTGGCAAAGAATAAGGTCGGCGAGAAGCTGATATCATGGGACGACTGCGGAAGCTCTTGATTAAGGCCGCGATTGCCGACAACTTCCTCCAGCAGATTCTCAACCGTCCGGCGGAGTATGATGTGGTGGCCACGATGAATCTAGACGGCGACTAGCTCTCTGACTCCTTGGCCGCGGAGGTCGGTGGACTCGGCATTAGTTACATGACGGGCTGTTCCTGCTTTGAGGCGACTCACGGGACTGCGCCGAAGTTACACAGGCCAGGATAGGGTGATCTCAGGGTCGGTGCTTCTCTCCGGTGTGATGATGTTAGAGTACATGAGCTGGAATGAAGCCTCCCGGATGATCGAGAAGGGGCCACTGCGATCAACAAGGGCGCCGTCACCTACGATTCCACACGGCTGATGAAGGAAGAAGACCGTGTGGAGATCAAGTGCTCCGAGTTCTGGGCGGAAATCATCAAGAATATGTGAGAATTATATGATGGGATTCGGAGGACGGAAGCATTCGAACAGAGGTCTCGTCCTTTCCCATCGATTGTGAGTGGAAATCATGGCTGCTGAAGAAAAGGACAACGTCATTGATCAGCCGGAAGTACTCCGGCCGAAAATGGTGACGGTCGAGATCGCCGGTAAGAAGTATGACGTGCCGGAAGGTATCACTCTAATGAAAGCGCTATGGTACACAGGCCAAGAGGTGGTGCGGGGGGCGGGGTGTCTGGGCGGCTTCTGTGGAGCCTGCGCCACGTACTACCGGACCAAGGACGATCCAAAAGTGAAGACGTGTTTGGCCTGTCAGATGGCCGTGCAAGACGGCATGTCCTACTCCATGATGCCGCCGTTTCCTGCACGTAAGGCGACCTATGATTTGGCCACGTTGCAGGATCCGAAACAGGATCTCTTCACCCTCTACCCGGAGGCGCCGCTGTGCAGGAATTGTAATGCCTGCACTGAGGCCTGCCCGCAGAAGATCGATGTGCGCGAAGGTGTCTGGAAAGCCGTATTCGGCGATTTCAAAAGCGTGTCAGAGATGTTTATGGATTGCGTCATGTGTGGAATGTGCACGCCTGTCTGCATCGCGGACATCGCACCCAACCTGGTTGCGCTCTATGTGAGCCGTGCCCATGGGGCCCATTTCACAGAAAAACCCGCGCGTCTGGATAAACGCATCGGCGAAATCGAAACCGGAAAGTATACCGATGAATGGAATCGAGTGTTCGCCATGAATGCCGCCGAGTTGACCAAGGCTTGCGCTGAGCTGAAGTAATGGACATTCATCGGCTTCAAGAGATTGTGCACCAGACACGGGATGCCCGGCGTAAACAAACGATTCCCAAGTATTCTCCTACCGAACGCGATCAGCTGATCAAAAAATACCATCCCGATTTCCGCGAAAGCGCGTATCGTCCGATCAAGATCGGGCCAAATACCGGTGAGATGACTGTCCGCGAGCTCGCGGCACTCTTGGAGGGCGAGAGTCCGGTTCCTCCAGACTTGGACCTCAAGCCGGATTACACGACAGATGTTCTGGTGGTGGGCGGGGGCGGGGCAGGTTGTGCCGCGGCTCTGCATGCCCATGCACAGGGAGCCAGTGTGGTCCTGGCGACCAAGCTTCGTCTTGGTGATTCCAATACGGTCATGGCGCAGGGTGGGATGCAGATAGCCGTCACCGACGAAGATTCTCCGGTGACTCATTTCCTTGACACGCTGAAGGGTGGTCATATGAAAAATGACCACCAGCTTCTGAAGACGATGGTCGAAGAAGGTCCTGCTATTGCCAAGTGGTTGTTGAGTCTCGGAGTCTTGTTCGATAGGGACGCTGATGGCAACCTCCATGTCAAGAAAGGCGGGGGCAGCACAAAGCCGCGCCTGGTCACGTGCTCGGATTACACCGGCCTCGAAATCATGCGTGTACTCAAGGATGAAGTCCTCAATCAGAAGATCCAGGTACTCGAGTTTTGTGCTGCAGTAGAATTGCTGAGCGACAAGAGTGTGTGTACTGGTGCTGTATTCAAGGATCTGGACAACAAGCGGTTTGTCGTCGTCGCGGCCAAAGTTGTCATCTTGGCGACAGGCGGAATCGGGCGGCTTCACATTCAAGGATTTCCGACCAGCAACCACTACGGTGCGACAGGCGATGGGCTCTCGATGGCGTATCGGATGGGTGCCAGGCTGATGCACATCGACACGTTCCAGTATCATCCGTCCGGTGCCGTCTATCCTGAACAATTGATCGGCGCTCTTGTCACCGAGGGTATCCGGTCCGAAGGCGGACATCTTGTCAATGCCAGAGGCGAGCGGTTCGTGAATGAGCTCGACACTCGCGATGTGGTGTCCTCCTCCATCATTCGCGAATGTGAGGAGGGGCGTGGCATTCGTACAATGGCTGGGCGCGTCGGAGTATGGTTGGATACCCCGCTGCTCGAGGCGGAGCAGGGTCCTGGTACCTTGGAGAAGCATTTCCCCGCTATGGTACTGCAATACGAACGTTTTGGGATTGATATTTCCAAAGACCCCGTCTTGATCTATCCTACGCTGCACTATCAGAACGGCGGGGTAAAAATAGACGTCAACGGCGAGTCAGACGTGAAACA
This sequence comes from Nitrospiraceae bacterium, assembly GCA_036820725.1. GTDB lineage: Bacteria > Nitrospirota > Nitrospiria > Nitrospirales > Nitrospiraceae > DASSBQ01. Next base: position 1,698 of record DAISKX010000041.1, on the reverse strand, counting down.
TTTGTTCGTTGCAGGCGAGGCTTCCGGCGGCTTGCACGGCCGTAATCGACTGATGGGTAATTCACTGTTGGACTTGATGGTATTTGGCAAGCGCTCGGGCACCACCGCCGCCCATCGCGCGCGGTCGATGAATCAAGGGAATCTGACCCTCGATCATTTGGTTCGATTCCGCTCAGAATCGAAACGTCATGGCGTGTCTTCTGCTATTGTCTCGCCGTTGGTGTTGCCAGACTACGCTCGTAAGGAATGAGGAGCTTATGGCATATAGATGATAGCGTATGGCAAGTAGCCGCATCGCCATCAGTCTGAGCCGTAGGCCATCAGCCATCGGCCATTAGCTCTTAGAGGTTTAAATGAATGTTCATGAATTTCAGGCGAAGCAGTTGTTCGCGCAATTCGGAATTCCAGTGCTGCGGGGCAAGGAAGTCAAAACTCCACAGGCCGCTGAGCAATGGGCAGGGAAGCTCCAGGTGCCGGTCTATGTGGTGAAAGCCCAAATTCACGCCGGCGGGCGTGGAAAGGCCGGCGGGGTGAAACTTACCAAACAGCAGGCTGAAGTGCCGGAGATTGCCCGAGAGCTGCTAGGGAAGATCCTGGTCACTCACCAGACCGGACCGAAAGGGCGAAAAGTGCGTCGTCTGCTTATTGAAGAAGGGGCGAACATCGCCAAGGAATTGTACCTCAGTGTGCTCGTGGACCGCGAAACCGGTTGGGTCATCTTCATTGCGAGCACAGAAGGCGGAATGGAAATCGAAGAAGTGGCCGCCACATCCCCGGAAAAGCTTATCAAAGAGTCTATCGATCCGTCAGTCGGCTTCCAAGGACATAATGGACGCAACATCGCCTTTGGATTGGGTCTTCAGACCATCGAGCCTGCCGTGATCAATTCTTTTGTTCAGATGTTGGGGAATTTGTATCGGCTCTTTATCGAAAAGAATTGCGCCATGGTGGAGATCAACCCGCTTGTCATCACCAAGGAAAAGACCTTGATTGCGCTGGACGGAAAAGTGTCGTTCGACGACAACGCATTATTCAAACATGCCGATGTTCAGAAGATGCGTGACCTGAATGAAGAGGAACCGTTGGAAATCGAGGCGGGCAAAAACAATCTGAACTATGTGAAGCTGGACGGCAACATCGGCTGCATGGTCAACGGAGCAGGGTTAGCGATGGCCACCATGGACGTGATTAAGCTGGCAGGCAGCGAACCCGCAAACTTTCTGGATGTCGGTGGTGGAGCGACGAAAGAGACGGTGGCAGCCGGATTTCGGATTCTTCTCAAGGATAAGAACGTCAAAGGAATCTTCATCAATATTTTTGGGGGAATTGTGCGCTGTGAGCGGATCGCCCATGGCGTGATTGAAGCAGCCAAAGAGGTCAAGATCCGAGTGCCGCTGGTGGTTCGCTTGCAGGGCACGAATGCAGAGGAAGGCCGCAAGCTCCTTACAGAGTCAGGACTCAAACTGGAAGTGGCGGACGATTTGTGGGAGGCAGCACAGAAAATCGTTGCGATGACGGGGAAACAGCGAGTGAAGGTTGCAGTTGCGTGAAGCAATGCGGCGCCATGCTACCTTTAGCTCCTGCGCCTCCCGCGACACCCCACCCACGACGCTCCGCAGTGGAAGTCCTTCCGGTATTCTCTCTGCCGTGGTCCATCGACCACGGTGCATCGGTCAGTACCGGCTTTCCTTCTGCGGA
>DAISKX010000040.1:0-13137 GCA_036820725.1 Nitrospiraceae bacterium | reverse complement strand
ACCTCTGCCAGCGCCTCCTGAATGATCTTGAGAGTCGCCGGCTTCACATCCAAGCGTCCGCGGACCGTTGGTGCGAAATCTTTCCTCTCTCCGGTACTCCGATCCATCAGACCTTTGACGACCCTTGGCTTCATCGCCACGCCATCATTGGCGAGGGTTCCAATCACACTGGCCATTTGCACGGGAGTGACGGTGACATAGCCTTGCCCGATTGCAGCCGAAATGGTTTCACCCGGATACCAAGGTTGCTTTTTAGCTTTCTGTTTCCATGCGGTAGACGGAACAATACCGACTCGTTCAGAGGGTAGCTCAACACCGGTTTCCTGCCCCAAACCGAACTGCTTGGCATACTCCGCGATCGTGTCAATTCCCATCCGCTGCCCGACCGTATAGAAATACACGTCGCACGAATGAACCAACGCATGATTTATATCGACCATTCCATGACCGCCGGCCTTCCAGTCATGGAACAGTCGATTTCCGAACTGATAGCCACCTGTACAGCGGACCGTGCTTCCGGGGGTCATGGTGTTCGATTCCAAAGCCGCGGCAGCCATCACCACCTTAAAGGTCGAACCAGGCGGATATTGTCCCTGCGTCGCCCGATTATTCAGGGGGCGCCCCTCATCTTGCACGATCTCGACCCATTGCTTGGGCGTCAATTCCTTTGAGAGCACATTCGGATCAAACGATGGCCGGCTGGCCATGGCCAAGACATCTCCATTCGTCGGATCCAACGCCACGATCGCCCCGGACTCTGCACCCAACAAGTCTTCAGCGATTTTCTGAAGCCTGACGTCTATGGTCAAATACAAATCATCCCCGGCACTTGGCAGCTCTGCGACTGCCGAACGTTTCTCATGGCCAAGAGCATCGACTTCAACACTTTTCAGGCCCGATCTGCCGCGGACATCGCGATCGAAAAACCTTTCCACCCCATACTGTCCGACGATGCTCCCCTGATGAAGGTCGGCGTATTCCGGTTTCTCGAGTTGTTCGGCGGAGATTTCTCCGACATACCCGAGGATATGCGCAGCGGTCGGACCACCCAGATAGTTGCGTTGAGACTCCACCTGGATCATCACTCCCGGCAGGTCCAGGCGATGAGACTCGATGATCGTGGCCTCGCGAAGCGTCAGACGATCTTTGACCTTTCTGGGCAGCAGCTTGCTGCCCTTACCGCTGGACAGTTTTTTCTGAATAAACTCGGAATCCAGGTTGAGCAATGTGGTCAAAGCAGCGATCAGACCTTCCCGGTCTTTGACGTCTTCCAACGTCACATACAGGCTGAAACTGGGGACATTATTCGCCAGCAGAACACCGTGACGATCGTAAATGAGCCCCCTCGCCGGTTCGAGGATGACGGAGCGGGTGCGATTGTTTTCCGACAAATCCCGATAATAGGGACCTTCACGTACCTGAAGATGCCACAAGCGCAGACCCAGGAGAGCCACGACGAGGAGCAGCCCAGCCCGCAATATGACGAGCCGCCGCTGAAGATCGAAAAGCTCTGTATCGTGGATGCCAACCGAAGCCATCGAACCTGCTTACTTCGCGGGAGCGATCACAATCTGTCCTGCTGAAGGAGGTGATCAGCCGACCGTCGACGTGCGAACAGCCAATACGCTCCCGCTCCGATGAAGGCATCGAGCACAGCCTGGATCAATACCTTCGAATGGAACGCATGCCACATGAGATCCCAATCGGAAGTTCTCATCGAGTACACGAACACTAAACTCGACAGGCACGAAATGGTACCGAGTCCAATCAATAACACCATAGGCGTGATGTGCGCGAGATGCCGGCCAGCCAGGCCGGCCACGAAGCCCGCGCCACCCTTCGACACGACATTCACCCACAATTCACCGGCCGACATGAGATCTTGAGACCAGCCGAGAATGAATCCGATCAAGAGACCATCCAGTTCCCCGCCAAAGAATCCCACCAGGCACACCACGACCAGACCAAGGTCCGGACGCACATCGAGGATGGTGACATGATGCAGCAGCGTCGTTTGTAGCGGGATGACAGTGAGGATGAGGGCGATATAGAGCCATATTTTCACGGTTTCTTTTTCTCTCCCGGCATGCCTTGCATCACCTTTTTCGACGCGTCGGACTCTTCATAGGGACTGCGGATGACCAAGACCTCGTCAAGCTTGGTCATATCGACCTCCGGTTCAAGTTCGGCCGAGCGAAACAAATCGCCCTCCTCCTTTTCAATATGCGTCATAACACCAATCGCCAACCCGCGAGGAAACGAACCTGTCAGCCCCGAGGTAATGACGCGGTCGCCTGGGTGGACGGTGGAAAGCAGGGGGATATACTTCATTCGAGCTCGACCGTTTCGAGTGCCTTCGACGATACCTTCATCTCGAGTCCCTTGGACCAGAGCCGCAATGGCATTGTTGGGATCCGTCATGAGAAGAACAACTGACGATGAAGATGTTGCTTTGACCACTCGGCCGACCACCCCGGCAGGGGTGACAACTCCCATCTCTGCACGCACCCCATCTTGGTCACCCTTATTTAGAATAATTCCCCGATACCAATTGGTCGCATCCCGTCCGATGACCTGGGCCGCCACCATGTCGGGAACCGACCTCTGCTTGAAATCCAGAATGGCCTCGAGCCGCTGTGTCGCGACGGCGGCTTCGCGAAGCTGATTGTTCTGTCCTTGCACAAATTCGAGTTCTTTTCGAAGTTGACGATTTTCTTCTCGTATCCCCCGCAGCGCGACATACCCATCCCAGATCTCTGTCATCCCACGATCAAAAGACGAGAAGACTTCGAGAGGAACACTAAGGACTTGCCCGAGCGGCCCGCCAAGAAACTGCAATATCCCTTGGCTTTGACTCGGGAGTAGGAAGAGGGCGGCCAGCAGAAGAGCGAACAGGACGACGGCCAGACGCTTAGTGCCGTATGTCGAACGTAAAATAGCCATCCACACTCGGGATGGAGTTCATCGCACCGTACTGCACTGCGACATCACGGAGACCTTGCGGAGGAGATCAAGTTCGTCGAGAATCTTGCCGACACCAAGCACCACTGAGGTGAGTGGATCATCGACCGTAATGATCGGCAGGTTCGTTTCTTCCCGGAATCGAGTATCCATCCCCTTCAGCAATGATCCTCCACCAGTGAGCACAATACCGCGGTCAATGATATCTCCTGCCAATTCGGGCGGCGTGTTTTCCAACGCCACCTTGATCGCATTGACGATTGTTCCGATGGGCTCCTGAAGCGCCTCTCTCACCTCCGCGTCGTCTACCACGAGCGTGCGCGGAATCCCTGAAATGAGATCACGCCCCTTGATCATCATGGTTTTGCGTTCCTCAAACGGATAGGCCGAGCCGATCTCGAACTTGATACGCTCCGCCATATGTTCTCCGATCAGGAGGTTATACTTTTTCTTAATGTAATTCATGATCGCGTCGTCCATGCGATCACCGGCGACCTTTACCGATTCGCTGTAGACGATTCCACCGAGCGAAATCACCGCAATGTCCGTGGTACCGCCACCGATATCGACCACCATATTCCCGGACGGTTCGGTGATCGGAAGGCCCGCGCCGATCGCAGCTGCAACAGGCTCTTCGATCAGATACACTTCCCGCGCTCCGGCGAGTTCGGCGGAATCGCGAACCGCACGTTGCTCTACTTGAGTGATACGCGAGGGCACCCCGATGATGATGCGCGGGCGGACGAAGGCGGTGCGATTGTGCGCCTTTTGGATGAAATGTTTGAGCATGGCTTCCGCCATTTCAAAATCGGCGATCACACCTTCCTTCATCGGTCTGACGGCGACGATGTTCCCCGGCGTTCGTCCCAGCATGCGTTTCGCTTCCGCACCGACCGCCATGACCCGCTCCGTCTTTTTTTCGACCGCCACGACGGAAGGTTCATTGAGGACGATTCCCTTTCCATGAACGTATACAAGGGTCGTGGCAGTTCCGAGATCGATGGCCAGGTCGTTTGAGAACCAGCCGAACATATCACTCACAAAATTCACGGATGCTCTCCCTTCCTGCTCATCAGAGATGACCGCTCCGGTACGGGCAGGCTGCCATCAATCGGGCACGTCCAGCTGTCCCGCATCAAGCACTTGCGTTCGCGCGATTTCATCTCCGAGACGCCGACCATGATCATTTCCAATAATCAACAGGCCTTCGAATGAAAGCAGCGCCACCGACACCATCCAGCCGACATAGGGAACTTCCAACATCACTTGCGCGAGACCGATCGGAAGATTACGAACGATCGATTCCTTAAAGCCAGCACCCTCTCGCAGACGAGGCAGAATGGTCTGCAGGCCGATCAGCCGCTTTCCGACGCTTCGGCCGCCCGCAAACCCATCGGCCACCAATATATAGGCGAGTCCGGCAAGAGAGCCGACAGGAGGCACCAGTCTATCAGCGGCAGCCACAATCAGGAGATCAATCAGTTTCGCGATGAAACGATTGAGAACGTGCGCTTTGGGATAAACCTCAACATCGATCGTGGTCTGCCCACTTACCGCCTCCGCCAATTGAGGTCTCCTCAACTAGCGACACTATAGCAAATTCATTCTTTTCGCACAAACAAAGACGAAAACATTCCGACGGCCGTGCGACCTGCTCTCTGCTTGCCTTTCCAGCACTGCCCTGGGTACAATTCTTTCTTCAACTCCTCGTCGACTCGTTATGATCAAACTGTTACGTGAAGTGGCACATGATTACCCGTGGTTTTTGAAGTCCATCATGGGAGTGCTTGCCCTCGCGTTCATTATTACGATGGGCTGGTGGGGGTTTGGCCAGCAACCGGGCGATACCGTGGCATTCGTCGGTGAGTTCACGATTCCCCAAGACGAATTTCGCCGCGCGTATGAGAACACTTATCGGTTCTACAAAGATAAGGGACAGACCGATATTAAAGATGAATTTCTCAAGCAGTTTGTATTGGAGCAGTTGATCGAAAATCGGATGTGGCTGATCGCTGCTCACGATATGGGCCTCACCGTATCTGATGACGATCTTCGCAATGCCGTCATGCAGCGACCGGAGTTTCAGCGAAACGGCACGTTCGACCCTGATGTATACCGGCGGCTTCTGGCTGCCAATCATCTCACGCCTTCTCTGTTCGAGGCCATGGAAGCCAAGGATATGCTGACGAATAAGGCTCGCATGGTCGTCATGGACGCAGTGGCTCTGACGCCGTCTGAATTTTCCGAGGCGCAGGCCTTAGTCACGCGTCAGGGTGAGACGGATCCCAGCAAAGCTTCGGTAGCCAAGGAACGCATCTTCCAGAGTTTTCTCTTTCAGAAGCAACAACGTGCCTTGATGGCCTATGCTGAATCCATGAAGACGAAAATCCCCATCAAAGCCCATAAGGAACTCCTGTAGCTCCCCTCCATCACCGTATCAACATCGCATCGCCGTAACTATAGAAGCGATATCGTGCCGAAACGGCTTCGGCATAGGCGTCACGCAATCGATCGACCCCGGCTAATGCGGAGACGAGCATCAGCAGAGTCGTTCGCGGCAGATGAAAGTTGGTGAGCAATGCATCGATGACCTGAAAAGAAAATCCGGGCCTGATGAAAAGATCCGTCAGCCCGTGGAACGGCTGAACCACGCCGGCTTCTCTGGCAGCGGTCTCCAGAGCCCGAGTGACCGTGGTCCCGATCGCGATGATCTTGCCGCCGTTCGCTTGGGTCTCCCTAATCAAACTTGCCGTCTTCTCACTGACCTCACTGACTTCCGCAGCCATCCGATGCTCGTCAATCCGATTTGCAGTGACCGGCCTGAAGGTTCCCGGACCGACATGGAGCGTCACGGTCGCAACACGGATACCCCGATGACCCAACTCTGCAAGGAGTTGTTCTGTGAAATGCAGTCCGGCCGTTGGAGCTGCGATGGCTCCTTCAACACGAGCGAACATGGTTTGATACCACTCTCGATCTTCAATGGTCGGAGCACGCTTGATATAGGGAGGAAGAGGCATGGTACCGACCTCACGCATAAGATCGTAGATGTTCGTGCCTCCTTCAATTCGTACCCGCGTTCGCTCCAGGCTTCGTTCGAGAATGATCGCGCTGGTCCGCGCGTCGATGTCGATCATCAGACCTGGACGGAATCTTCCCTTCAGCATGACTTCCCATACATCCAGCCCGAGGTTTCGAACGAATAGTATTTCGACCGGTTTGCCGGAATGATGCACGTGTCCCTGAATCCGGGCGGCCATAACCTTCGTATCATTGACCACCATGAGGTCACCGGCTTCCAACAAAGAAGGCAGATCGGCCATATACTGGTGGCGAAAACTTCTGCCGCACCGGTCCATGACGAGGAGACGTGCACGGTCAGGAGGATTCGCTGGGTGGGAGGCGATCAGCGTCGAATCGAACGGAAAATCAAAATCGCTTAACCGCATCACGGAGAAGGATTCGGCGGAGGCGACAACGGCGCAAGGGCGGCGTTACGCAACTCAGTGCCCGGATAGTAATAGTGCAAGATGCTCATGAAGGGATAACCCAATTCGGCAAGCTCCTTGGCTCCCCACTGGCAAAGCCCCACCGCATGACCTGCACCATATCCGACAAATACGATGTCAGTGCCCACCGACTCGACCTCAAATTGGGTGCTTGGAATCACAGTGTAGCCCACCGCTTTGCGAAGGTCCTCACCACGCAAAATCAACTTGCCCCGGGAGTGGAGTATGCGGAGTTTGGTGACGCGTCCTGCGCGGCTGTAGGCAACCGGGGTCATGGTGGCCACTGTTCCCACCATAAAACCTTGTTGCCTGAGATTGTTTTCGAGGTGATCAATCTTGACACTTACTTTCCACTGATAATAGGGAGAACCCAGATCAAACGGGCACTCGACGCCCTTGAGGTAAGGCAAATCTTTTGCCCACACATTGATGGCGTCTTCAGTCGGCCCGGCGGCGGTCGACGAGAACGCAGCATAAATAGGAGCATTCCGATGAGTCACGACCAATCCTCTCGTGTGATCCACCGCATGCTCAACACGGCTGTCCACGCCTGCACGACCTCGATATACCTGATCCTGTATCGTCGACATGACATCATATTCTCTCGCCCCACTGAGCATCTTGTTGTAGAGCGCATAGGTGCGGGCTGCGACCGCTTGAACCTTCAACATCTCCGGATGCCAGGATGAACTCACCTCTGATGGAACGACACCCTTCACGTACTCTTCGAGGTCCACTAAGTTAATAGCGGACAGACCCTTTCTACGCAGCACGATGCGAACCCCGCCACTGATCGGCATACCTGCCGATGGAGCGGCATCAGAAAGCCGAGTGGGTCCGAGCGTTTTCGTCCCAGTGCCACTCGTCAACGCTTTAGGAAAGGTGACGGACAGACCTGCCCGCAGAGGGCGAACCTCGATCCGGTCTCCGACGATTTTCTTCCCGTTGATCCCCATCGCCGTCCCCAGGACAGAAAGGAGGATGGGAGTCCGGATCTTGCGGGCATCGCCATTGACACCGATCAGGACGATGTCGCTGTCGGAACGCACTTCCACATGCGGAACATCTTGGGCGAGCAGGACGCGCATAGACTCAGCAGAGGCTTCCGTCGGCTGGCCATGCAAGAGAGCACAGACGAGAATGCTGAACCAGATTGGCGTCGGCAGAGAGAATGCTACCGGCGAAAGAGCCATGAAAAGATAGCGATCAGGAGACTTAATACAATACTGACCAGCAGACTTGTTGCAATCGGAAAATAGAGGCTAACTTGATCTCTTTTGATCGAAATGTCACCCGGCAGTTTGCCGAGCCAGTTCAAGCCGGGAAGTTTGTCGGCAATGCTTAACAGCACTCCGATGACGGCGATTCCGATCCCGATCAGGATAAGAGACCGGCCTAGTGTCTGCCACTCCCCCATCGCTCATTGTACCAGACACTCGGCAATCTGCACCGCATTCAGCGCAGCGCCTTTTCGCAAATTGTCGGCCACGATCCACACATTCAACCCATTGGGGATCGATTCGTCTTCCCGGATCCGTCCCACATAAACCTCATCTTTCCCTGCCACATCGAGCGGCATGGGATAGAGCTTTCGCTCCGGATCGTCGAACACAATGACACCGGGGGCGGCGGAAAGAATGGCACGCGCCTCCCGAGCCGTCAGTTTGCGTTCGGTTTCGATGTTCACGGCTTCCGAATGGCTCACATAGACAGGGACACGAACCGTCGTGGCCGTCACCTGGATCGTGTGGTCTCCCATGATCTTACGTGTCTCATGCATGAGTTTCATTTCTTCTTTGGTATAGCCGGACGGTAGAAAATCATCAATGTGAGGCACACAGTTGAAGGCAATCTGATACGGATAGACCTTTGGCGTCGGCTCCTTAAAACTGAGGAGGTCTTTACATTCCTCCATCAGTTCTTCCATCGCATCCTTGCCGGTACCTGACACGGATTGAAAGGTCGTCACAACAATCCGTTTGATGCGAACCTGATCGTGCAGAGGTTTCAGTGCCATGACCATTTGAATCGTCGAACAATTGGGATTCGCGACGATGCCATGGTGGGTCGCCAGATCCTCTCGATTCACTTCAGGAACCACCAGCGGTACCTTCGGATCCATACGCCAGGCTGCGCTATTGTCGATGACGACCGCGCCAGCTTGCGCGGCAATCGGAGCATACTCCCTGCTGATGTCGGTTCCGGCAGAAAATAAGGCGATATCGACGCCGGCAAACGAATCCTTGGTCAGTTCTTTGACGGAAATATCCTCGTCTTTGAACGTGACTGTGCCGCCCACCGAACGAGAGGACGCGAGAGGGAGCAGGACCTCTATGGGAAACTTGCGTTCATCCAATATCTCTATCATTTCGGTGCCGACAGCACCCGTCGCTCCCACCACGGCGACGCGATATGCAGGCTTTTTTTGTAATGGAGACATTGTGGTTAGATTATCATGCAGTCCATGATCAATCAGACGTTACGAACTTAAACGCCTGATGCGATGATTGAACGTATCCGCGATGTAAATCGATCCTTCCCCGTCCACCGCCACGCCAAACGGATAGTTCAAACTGGCCTGTCCGGCGGGACCTCCATCCCCCGAGAATTCGGCCGTGCCGGTCCCGACTAGGCGGCTCATGCGATGCCGGCTGCGATCATACGATCGCAGGAGATGACTATCCGAATCCGTTATAAGAATCCCATCAAGTTGATCGAACGCGATGCCGTAGGGACGAGCGAGACTCGGTGAATCGTCACCGTCCTGAAACCGGTACTCCCCTCCATCTCCTGCCACGGTTTCAATAGTCCCGCTTTTGAGATTGACAGCACGTATTCTGCTATTAAAGGTGTCTGCAATGTACAACTGATCGTCGGGTCCCAAAGCGAGACCGCTTGGCCCGGCGAGACTGGCTTCCACGGCCGGTATCCGATCGCCGTTATAAGCCGCGGTTCCATTTCCTGCCAGGGTGGAAATCACACCGGTCTTCAGATCGACGGTTCGTACCCGGTTGTTGCTCTGGTCAGCGATATAGAGGAGATGATCGCGGCCGATCACAATGCCGGAAGGATCATGCAAACCGGCACCAACAGCCGGTCCTCCATCTCCAGAAAAACGCGGATGCCCGGTGCCTGCAATGGTGCGGATGAACCCGGTTTCTGCCTCCACCATTCTTACGCGGTGATTCATCGTGTCCGCAATATAGACATTTGCGTCTGCATCGACCGCAACGGCCGATGGAAAATTGAGTGAGGCGCGTGTTGCGGGCCCCCCATCCCCTGCAAAGCGCGTCGCGCCTACTGACTCCTTGGTTACTACAAATCGAACCGTCCCACTGAGATCGGCGACTTGCGAGAATGGATGGGATTGCTCCGCTGAGGTGTCAGAAAATGGATCGTCTTCATGATGTGTCGAACAAGGGCCGTCCGCATTCGACGATGGAGCCTGCGGAGAAACGTTCCCGGTCGTCCCCGCAATGGTCGTCACAAACCCGGTGTGCCGATCCACCTTTCGAATCAGGTGATTCTCCGAGTCTGCGATGTAGAGATTTCCCTGCGCGTCAACCGCGACCCCTTTTGGTTCATTCAATAAGGCGGCCGTCGCAGGTCCCCCATCTCCTCCATAACCAGGCTGGTCACTGCCCGCGATGGTCTCAATAATCTGAGATTTTTCTGCGATACTCATACCCACTCCACTAGCGCAGATGCTTCAGGATGGCATCACCCATCTCGATGGTACCGACGAGTTTCATGCCCTCTGCATGGATATCCTTGGTGCGATACCCTTGAGCCAGAGTTTTGACAATAGCCTGCTCAACCGCTTCGGCTTCCTTCTCCAACTGAAATGCGTACGACAGCATCATCCCGGCCGACGCGATGGTCGCGATTGGATTGGCGATATTCTTGCCCGCAATATCAGGTGCGCTCCCATGAATAGGTTCAAATAATCCAACTTTCGCCCCCATACTAGCAGACGGCAGCATGCCGATGGATCCCGTGAGCATGGCCGCCTCATCACTCAAAATGTCACCGAACATGTTATTGCAGAGGAGCACGTCGAATTGCTTCGGGTTTCTCACCAACTGCATGGCACAATTGTCGACATAGATATGATTGAGCTCGACGTCGGGGTATTCGCGATGCAGATCAGTCACCACACGCCGCCAGAGTTCTGAAGATTCCAACACATTCGCTTTGTCGACCGAGGTGACCTTCTTTCGTCGTTTGCGCGAGGCCTCGAATGCCACATGCGCGATGCGCCGGATTTCGTCGGTTGTATACACCTCTGTGTTCACACCACGCTCGCCACCGGAAGGCAACTTCTCGATTCCTTTCGGCTTTCCGAAATAGATCCCGCCGGTCAACTCACGAATCACCAGGATATCGATTCCTTCCACCACTTCCGGTCGTAGGGTGGATGCAGCAATGAGAGCGGAATAGAGTTTTGCGGGACGCAGGTTGGCATAGAGTCCTAGCTCCTCCCGGATCCCGAGAAGGGCCCGTTCAGGTCGAAGGCTGTACTCCAACCCCTCCCACTTGGGGCCGCCGACCGCGCCAAGGAGAACGGCATCACTCTGTTTAGCCAGTAACAGCGTCTCCTGTGGAAGCGGAACCCCCACTTTATCGATCGCGTGCCCTCCGATATCTCCACGTGTGAATTCAAAGGTGTGGTGATAGCATACGGCGACTTGTTGTAAAATTTTGACCGCTTCCGGAATAATTTCACGACCGACGCCATCACCGGTCAGCACCGCAATTCTTGCCTTCACGCGTTACCCTTTTCTCCTACTCCCGCAGGAACCATTCGGCGGGGCTATTCCAGCTCCTCTTCGTCTTCCATTCTCCATGCCGGGTCGACGAGACAGAGGAACTCCATCACCTCGGTGCCCATATTCACCAACGACTGTTTTATTCCGGGAGGCACATACACCACTGTACCGGCCTTGACCTCTACGGAACGCTCACCCACGGTGATGACCCCTTGCCCCCCGATAAAATAGTAGACCTCCGAGGATTGCAACCGATGCCAGAGAGACCGTTTACCGGGATCGAGATACCCATGAGCGAGGCTGTACCCAAGCTTTAAGGAAGCTTTGTCGGGGTGAAACAACTCCCTGAGCCGGGTATGGTCTCCCGCCAGGAATTCCTGACACTCGCTCAAGTGAATGGAGAACATACGTCTGCGGAGAACCCGATCTTGCCTCGCACGATACGCGGGCCAAGTCAGGAATCTACCGCGCAGGTGTCGATCAAATCAAGCTGACCCTTTGCACCCCATCGCCCTGTTTCGTGGCTAGGTAGGCGAGCTTATTCAGCGCATTCAGATAGGCTCGGGCGGCAGCGGTAATAATGTCGGTATCGGCCCCATGCCCGGACACAGTTCGTCCATCCTCTTCAACACGGACAGACACTTCTCCCTGAGCATCAGTTCCACTCGTGATGGCATTAACCCCGAACATGAGCAACTTGCTCTTCGTATTGGTCATCGCTGCGATCGTGCGATACACGGCATCCACCGGACCATCGCCGGTTCCGGTATGTGTCACAGTATGGCCATTGATCCGGAGTTCGACCGTGGCGGTCGGAACTCTGTTCGTCCCGCTCTCGACCTGGAATGATTGCAATACTACGCGCTCCGACATTTTGGCGACTTCTTCAGACACGATGACTTCGAGATCCTCTTCATAGATCTCCTTTTTCTGGTCCGCCAACCGTTTGAACCGTTCGAAAGCATGATTCACTTCTTCCTCGTTCAGCTTGTAGCCCAGTTCTTCCAACCGCAGGCGAAACGCATGGCGGCCGGACAGTTTTCCCATCACCAGTTTGTTCTGCTCCAGTCCGATAGATTCCGGCCGCATGATCTCATAGGTCGTTTTATCCTTAAGAAGCCCATCCTGGTGAATTCCCGACGTATGGGCAAACGCATTGGCTCCTACAATAGCTTTGTTGGGCTGCACCACCATACCCGTCGTCTTACTCACGAGACGGCTGGTTTTGGAGATCTCTTCCGTGCGGATTGCCGTATCCGCTCCGTAACAATCCTTCCTCGTCCGCAATCCCATCACGACTTCTTCGAGCGAGGTATTGCCCGCGCGCTCGCCAATCCCGTTGATCGTACATTCCACTTGTCCGGCCCCTTCGAGCACCGCCGCCAGACTGTTCGCGACCGCAAGACCGAGATCATTATGACAATGTACAGAAATGACGGCCTGAGAGCTATTGGGAACGCGCTCCCGGATACCGCGGATCAGCCCACTGAATTCTTGCGGAACCGCGTAGCCGACGGTGTCAGGAATGTTCACCGTCCCCGCTCCTGCCGCAATGACCGCTTCGATGACTTCGTAGAGATAGGAAGGATCGGACCTACTGGCGTCCATCGGCGAAAACTCCACCTCTTCGACATATGTCCTGGCCAATTGAACCATTTCTACAGCCCGTTTTCTTGCCTCCTCGCGCGTCATTCTGAACTGATACTTCAGATGAATATCCGATGTGGAGAGGAACGTATGGATCCGTACTTTCCTCGCTCCTTTTAGTGCTTCCCAGGCACGAACAATATCCTCCTGCCGCGCCCTCGCCAGACTACACACGGTGGGGCCTTCGACCTCCTGTGCGATTCTTCGCACAGCTTCGAAATCACCGGGGGAGCTGTATGCAAATCCGGCTT
>DAISKX010000039.1:0-13174 GCA_036820725.1 Nitrospiraceae bacterium | reverse complement strand
CCGTACCGGCCACAATCATCAAATCTGACTGCCGCGGCGAGGCTCTGAAGACGCCGGCTCCGTAACGGTCCATATCGTAGCGTGATGACACGGCAGCGATCATTTCAATTGCACAGCAAGCTAATCCGAAGGTCATCGGCCACAGGGAGCCCTTTCGGGCCCAGTTCACTGCCTTTTCAATAGTCGTGGTGATGATGTCGGGAGCTCCATCTTTGCCTTGCCGGCCGATTTGTATTAATCCCATTCTAACGCTCCCTTACGCCATGCATAGGCGTAGGCGACCAGAAAAAGTGCAATAAAGATCATCATCTCGATAAGCCCAATGAGGCCGATCTTGTTGAATACGACCGCCCAGGGGTAGAGAAAAATAACTTCCACATCAAAGATCACGAATAGCATGGCAAAAATATAGTAGCGAACAGGGAATGGCATGCGAGCATCGGAGAACGGTTCACTACCACATTCATACGCCGAAAGCTTTTCAGGTTCGGGGTATTTCGGTTGAACGACATAACTGATCAGAAGGGTAACGACGCCGAACCCGAGTGCGACGAAAATGAAGACCAGGACCGGAAAATACCGTGTTAGGTATTCCAGAAGGAGATCTGCGCCGACCATGAGCAACGACTCCAAAGGCACAAGGATGCTAAGGAGTTGGGAATCTTAGTCCCCACCTATTTCCAATAGCAAGCGGACAAAGGACCTAGCCTTGCAAGACCCGAAAGTCCTAGAAAAATTTGAAGTGTCAGATAGTTGAAGGTGTACGTCGCGGTTGCTGAGCGGGAGGATCATCGCATTGTTTGGGAACGACTCCTTTTGGCCGCATCCGGTCAGGCGTCATTTTGAGGTTTGTTCCTCGGTCGCCATGATCCATCTCCCACTCAGATTCGAGTTCCATGCGCTGCGCGGACTTCTTACGACGAGGTATCTGGGTTTCTATGCGGGCCATTCCGCTGAACTCCTGATGCTCTGATGAGTCGGCGAGAAGCGGCACCATAACAGTGTTTGATGCCGACGGCAACCTCATTATACTCTATCATTTTCAGGGGGCAAATTAGAAGCTCCGCCAAGTGGTTCGCGAATGCAGATTGCTTGACAATGCACGGTCATTTGCTAAGGTTGCTACAGCTAACCATGAGTGTGATGAGTATGATCAAGCGATACAATCGTACGAACCTTGTTAGTGTTGCCTTGGGTCTTCTGATCCTCTCTGTGACTTCGGCCGGTGCTCAGGATGCCCAAAGCGTCAAGTTAGGCGAGGCGGCGTTACGGTTTGCAGCTGGGTCGATCCGCCAAACCACCCCGCAGGATGGGATCGTTAACTTCATGACGGGCGATAATCAGACCACCGGGAGTCGTATGATTCTTGGCTGGCGAGAGAGCGATATCCTGTACTTGAAACTAGTCCATCCCCAGGAGGTAGCGATCGGAGATCTTTTCACGATTTACAAGAAGGTCCACAAGGTCTTCCATCCTCGCACCAAAGAATACATGGGCTATCTGGTTAATATGACTGGGGTGGTTCGAGTGATCGAGAATGATCCCCGTCTCACGATGGTTCAAATTGTACGAGGCTACGCGCCGGTATCGCCGGGAGACCCGGTCATGAAGTTCGTGCCACCTTCATTGGAGGAGTCGGCTTCAGAAGTTCTTGTCTCTACAGACAGTGAGGGCCTGATTGTTGACTTACAGTCCGATAAGAACATGTCGTTGGTGGGGCAGGGCAATGTGGTGTACTTGGATCGGGGGCGCGCAGATGGTATTCATGCGGGAGATCGTTTGGAGGTGTTCAGGGTCGGAGGTTCATTGCCACGCCGAAAGGTCGGAGAGGTCAAAGTCATCTCATGCGAAGATCGAACAGCCACAGCCGTCATCGTGCGCTCGACGTCCAGGGTATTTGTCGGGGATCGCGTCCGGTATAAGGAACGCGGTACCTTGGAAGAATTGCACTCGGACGAAGGGGTTCCCGATATGCAGGGATACTCTCCTTCGGTCGCCCATGGGCTGGAGACCAGGACGCCGACCGTCTCGGCTGAGGCCAAGCCAGAGGTCAAGGTCCGCTTGGAACCAGTCCAGGGAGGATCGCGAATAAACTTGGAAGACTTGGTGGATCAGTTGGAATATGAATCAGGAGAGATTAGGGTCAAGCCGGCAGGGTTACCGGTTCTTGAGCGGATTGCCGAATTTCTGAAGACGGCGGCAGCCGACAAGCAAATTCGCATTGAGGGCCATGCCGACAACATGGAGATCGGTCCCGCTCTTAGATCCGCCTTTCCTTCGAACTGGGAATTGTCAAAAGCGCGTGCGGCAGGAATCGTTCGTCACCTCGTTGAGAACGGCGGACTTGATTCCGTCAAACTCTCTGCCGTGGGTTATGGTGCGAGCAGGCCTGCGGCGAGCAACGCGACCGAAGAAGGACGCAAACACAACCGCCGGATTGAAGTTGTTCTTTATGACGCGGACCCTCTCGAAGCACCAAAAGAAGCGAAGACAACCCCACTGGGTCCTGCAACGGCGCCTGCGGCCGTCGTGCAGCCTGCTTCACCATTGGCGACTCCCCTGGATTTAGCTGATGAACCGATAGTCTCAGTTTCGGAATCTGATCCAACCCAAGCCTCGACGACCGCTCAAAGAAGCGACATTCCTCCTGACATCCCTGCTCCTCCGGCACAGTAGCGTTTGTCTCAATCCAACGAACCTTCCCCGCTGCCTCACGAGTTTTCCCCGGTCTGCAAGTTGGTCGATCCTCGCACGCGTCGTCCGCGCGAATAGATATCTCATTCCTAGGATCGGTGCACCCTGTCGGCGAGACTTCGATTGTCGATTACGTGCCCAAACTGTAGAATGCCGCATGACGTCCTCAACTCCCGCATCCGAGCTCCTCATGGAGAATCGATCACCTCTTTACGTTGATGTCATCGTTCCGCGGCGCTTTCACCGCCCGTTCACATATGTCGTGCCTCTGCCACTTCGAAGAGAAATGGCGGTAGGGCAACGAGTCGTGGTCCCATTTGGATCGGCGACGGTGCACGCGATCGTGGTGGCTCTATGCAATCATCCCCCGATCGGTGCCCCAAGGAAGCGCATGAAGGAAGTGCTCTCACTTTCGAAAACTGATCAATCAGAGGAAATCGGCTCTTCGCAACTGTATCTTTCGCAATGGCTGTCCGAGCGCTATCTCGCACCATGGGGTCAGTGTGTCAAACTCCTGCTCCCTCCGGCGGCATCCTCCAAAAAGCCGAGAACGAAGTATTTGCTTACCACTCAAGGCAGACAGGGTGCGACACACTCGGTAAACCTCCCCCCGGGCGAGAGGAAAATTCTGGAACGTCTCATGCGTCGTCCATCGGGTTTAACCTGGAAGACTCTCCGGGGGCCAGATACCGACTCATCGCTGCAATCGCGCAGTGCGCTTCTCGGCAAGGGATGGATCGTTGAACGGGAGATGAGCGAGGAAGAAACTCATGGTCCTGCGATGCAACAAAAACGTCAATTTGGAAGACCTGTTGATTATGGTGACAGGCCGCCGGTCCCTCACGCCCGGGCTTGGAATGCCCAACCACAGTTACTGAAGGAACTGCGAGGGGGGCTTGATACGGGGAGCTCGTCGGTGGTCGTCCTGGAGGCTTCATCCAGTGATCGGTTGTCCTGCCTTATCCATGGGGTCGGCGAATTGCTCTATCGAAAACGTCGGGCCTTGGTCGTGACCGGTGAGATTGATCGGGCCAAGGAACTGGTCGAAGTTCTCCGGGACACGAACCATATGAATATTGTCCTGCTCCACAGCGGGTTGTCTGTCAGGGCGAGAGCCGTTGCGTGGCAGGCTGCGCAGTCCGATGCCACTGATGTCGTCGTCGGGACTCGATCCTCTATTTTTGCACCCCTACGAGATATCGGTTTGATATGGATTGAGGGAGAGGACAGTCCGGCGCTCAAGGAGGAGCATGTCCCTCGTTACCACGCACGAGATGTCGCTCGTCACCGGGCGACACTTGAAAAAGCCACGCTCGTGTTGGCTTCCAACCATCCGTCTCTGGAGTGCATCCGGTCGGTTGAGCTGAATCAAGCAACTCATGTTATCGTGCCGAACCAGTCCGCGCCGCCCGAAATGGAGGTGGTCGATCTTCGGGACTTTCCGCGCGGAACGCTCCTCACTCTTCCGATGCTTGATGGCATCCGTCAGGCGATGGCAAGCGGCTCGCTGGTGACGTTGTACCTCAACCGAAAGGGCTATGCCTCACTGCTATCATGTCGGGCTTGCGGACAAGTTCCCCGTTGTTCATCCTGTAGCCTCGCCCTGAGTTTTCATAAAAAGGCGTTGAGGTTGATGTGCCATTCGTGTGGCTATGCCACAGTTTTGCCGGAGGTGTGCGCGGCTTGTCATGCGCCGAGCTTGGAGCCAGTGGGAGCCGGAACGGAGCGCATCGAGGAATCGCTGCGTCAATGCTTCCCCCATGTACGGATCGGGAGAATGGATCGGGACACCATACAACGGGAATCGCAGGTTGACGCTCTTGGAACGTTAATTCGAGCCGGCGAAATCGACATCATCATAGGCACCCGGATGTTATTCCCGCGCGGCCGCCTGCCTCTTGCAGGTTTTGTGGGTATTCTCAATGCGGATGCAGGTCTCCATCTTCCTGATTTTCGTTCAACCGAACACACGTATCATGCTCTTCAGGATGCCGTTGCGCTTTGCCGACCCGGGAACGAGGGAAAAGTGATCATACAGACCATCCTGCCCAACCATCATGCTATTGCAGCAGTTGTGGAAAGGAACCCTGCACTGTTTCTACGGCCAGAGCTGGATTTCAGACGGGCACTCGACTATCCACCCTTTTCCACTCTTATTCAGCTCACCATATCAGGGAAGTTGGAGGATCGCGTGAAGGAGGTAGCGGAGAAATGGGTATCGGCGCTTTATCGCGAAATAGCCGTTGTTTCTGGAGAGAAAGGCAACAGCGGTCATGCCGCTGGCGGCCCGGCGACTTTAACCGCTCCTGAGCCGGTGACCGTCCTCGGTCCCACGCCGGCACCTGTTTCGCGATTGCGTCAGCGCCATCATTGGCATGTGCTCGTGAAATCGCGTAGACAGGAGGATGTGCGAAAGGTCGTGCAGGCGACGTTATCAGATATGGAACAACTGTCGCGACGAGGAGACCTCAAACTCACCGTGGACGTAGATCCCATCTCCATGCTATGAGCGCCGCCGGTTTTTTTTGCGTGTACCAGGGGGCTTTACATCCCGGACCATCCGTGCACGATCAGTGACATCCCCGGCAGCAGTGGATTGTCGCTTAAAGAGTCCATACGCAAAAGAAATCCAGAAAACAGATGAAAACAGCCCGAACAACACGGCATTCAGAATCAGACCCATGTCCTCGTCGCTCGGTTGGTTCGCGGTCAGTCTGACTTGAACCATCGTGAGAATAGGCCAGGCTAAACTTTCGATCCCCAGAAGCAGGGTTGACCACGCCCATACTGCTCCAATTGTGTGCCCTCTCCATAGCAGGAAAATCAGTACACTGCTGAACAGGACCACATTCCACCACACGGGTAGGGTGCCCCATAGCAGCCCCCCTCCAACCATGACGACAAGCGTTCCGAGTACCGCATTCAGTTGAGGGGTCCACCATGACATCGTTATGTTTTTCCGTCGAGGGACGATGCGCCCATAGTGTGTCAAGGCTCTCAGGCAAGTCAAGAATGAGAGGAGGTCTCGGATGACGAGGAGGGGCTGTCAGGTGTGTAGTTCGACCTGTACGACATCCAGGAGATGCTTCATGTCGAAAGGCTTTTGCAGCGTTCGTCGAGCACCGAGCATCTTCGCGACGTCGAGGAAGTTCAAGATGCCGATCATGTCACTTCCTCCGGTTATAGCAATGATTCGTGCAGCGGGAAATTCGCGTCGGAGGGTCATGATACTTTCCAAGCCGTCCTGGTCGGGCATCAGAATGTCCATAATCACAAGATCGGCAGGAGATTGACGGTAACGGAGAAGTCCTTCTTTCCCGTCGCGGGCTTCACTGACGTGATAACCGGCTTGCCCGAGCGCGTCTCTTATCAACTGCCGGATTGCATCTTCATCATCGACAATCAACACTGATGACATGGAGGTCCTCAATAGGCGCTCAGGATCAGGAAGAGCCGCAGAATACTTGGGAGACACCAATGCGTGCATGCCACTTGTTTTATATGATGTTTTGACTTCCTATAAACGAATTTATCGCTCCTTCTCCATCCGGGCAAGCGAATCCTCATGTTTCGAAGGTGCACGATTCCCCCTCATCGCAGCGGGTCACGCCGAATGGGGCGGTGTCCGTAATGTTGCCGGGTTTCAATGCCGGTAAATATACCTCCACCGACGTTCCGTTGGCCGTTTCGGTGCTGACGCGCATTGCCCCTCCGTGACTACTTACGACCCCATCAACCACAGCCAGTCCTACTCCAGTTCGGCTCTCTCCATCGGGTGCGGCGCCAAGCGCGGCGAGCGAGGCCGTCTGGTCCGAAGCCGTCGTTCCCTGACTGTTGTAAGTCGTGGTCAGACAGACATACTCGCCCGCAGTCAATTGAGATAGGGATCGACCGGACGACGGTTCCATTCGCACATCGGTGAGGCGCACAGTAAGAATCCCTCCCGTCGCCTTCATTGCCTGCTCAGCATTGGCCAACAGACCTACAAATGCCTGGTGGAGTTGGGTCGGATCAGCCAGAACGGGACGAGTGGGTGTCTGGATCCATGTCTCGAGCGTAATATTCTCCTGCAAAGCGGGTTTTAACAGCCTCAATGTCTCTTTCAACAACACATGAAGAGAAACCGGTTGTTTCGCAGACTCCGTCTGTCGGTTGAACACCAACATCTGGTTGACTAGGTCGCGTGCTCGCCTGGAAGCGATGAGTACTTGCTGAAGGTGTCCGTGGGCTTTGGAATCCGGTGAGACCCATGGAACTGCGAGTTCGCTGAAACCCAGGATGGCGGTCAGACAGTTGTTGAACTCATGCGCGATCCCGCCCGACAAGATTGCCATGGCTTCCATTCTCCGAGCTTCCTGCCGATGCGCCTCAGCTTCCTTGCGGGCAGTCAGATAGGCTGATTGCGCACGTTTGCGTTCCGTAATATCGGTAAGAATGAGCAACAGGGAGGAAAGGCCGTCAAAGTTAATCGGCGCTCCGACAATCTCCACTTCCACGGTCGTGCCATCGTGGCGGAGAATGGTTGTCTCGTGTGGAAACGTTGCCTCCTCGGCCTTGGCCTCCTCGGCCTTGACGGTAGCGCCCTGTTTGCTGATCGAGGGATAGATGAGTTCACGGGAGGACCGTCCGAGAAGGTCCTTTGCAGAAGCCACCCCCAGTAACTTCAGGCCGGCCTGATTGGCAAACCCAATGGTTTCATCCACGATGACGAATATTGCGTGGGGAGAAAGATGGACGAGGCTGCGATAACGTTCTTCGCTGACACAGAGTGCCTCGACCGCCTGCTTCTTCGCCGTAATGTCTCGAACCATGAGAAAGTGGCCGGAGACTTCGGATGGTCCCGTGCGGAGAGCAAACCCTTCTCCATGAACCCAACGGGTGGTTCCGTCAGAGCGCTGGAATCGGAACTCGCTTGAGAATGGTCGGACGTGGCGTGTGGCCTCATACCATTCGTCGAGTACGCGTGTCCGATCATCGGGATGAAGAGCCTTGGCCCACCCTTCACCGGCGGCATCGGCCATGGTCAGACCGCTTAATTCGCAGAGACGTTGATTGAAAAAATGACAGTTCCCGTGCGGATCGCTCAAGAAGATTCCAAGCGATGCCTGGCTGGCTAAGGTGTGAAGAAAAGCTTCAGTGGTCTTGAATGATCTGTCACCTGTACCGTGCTTTGAGAGATCAACAGAAGACATGTATCTAATACTCCGTTTGTGAATAAGGCAATCGTCAGCGCCATAATGAATGCGGTAATGAGCAGGACAAATGGGTTTGGAGACAATGGGAGATTGAACATCGGAACATCAGCAGGGAATGACAATCGCCAGGGCCAATTGATGTCAATGGAATACCAACGCAGTTCATGAGCTTACCATTACTCGTGAATTGAAGTTAGAGGAGAGTCATAGAATTGAAAGGGGAGTTTTGGCTCTAGTGCGATAGATACCATTAGCCCTGACAGTAATACCTAGATATTAAGATTGTCGCTTGATGAAAAATGCCGCAGCTTGTGTCCGGCGGGTGATGTGGAGTTTCTGAAACATGTTGGCCAGGTAATTCTTGACCGTCTTGTCACTCAGGCGGAGCGCGGCAGCGATTTCTTTGTTGGTCTTCCCTTCCGCCACCAATGCGAGAACCCGCTCTTCTTGAGGCGAGAGCGGTTCCGTTCCCGTCCCCGTCTTACGGCCGGACCCAAATCCTCTGATCCAAGTCAACGCTTTTTGGGTGACGATCGGATCGAGGATCGACTGTCCTTCTGAGACAGCCTGAATCGCGCCGATGAGTGCATTCGAATCGATCTCTTTGAGCACATATCCCTGGGCGCCGGCGACGACCGCCGCGAGGATCGAATCGTCGTCCGCGTATGAAGTGAGGAAGATCACCCGTGAGTCAGGGCACACATCAATGATTTTACGGCATGCTTCCACACCCGAGCCGTCCGGCAGTCGAGCATCCATCAAAACGACATCCGGCCTCAGGCGCACAGCCTGGTGCACGGCCTCGTTCATGGTACAGGCCTCGCCGATAATCTTGAATTCAGGATGCTCACTCAACAATGTACGAAGTCCTACACGAACGACTTCGTGATCGTCCACCAGCAGCAGACGGATGGCCCTGGTTTTAAGCGTAGGCATAGGAATGTTCCTTCGGCAGGTCAAACAGGATACGGGTACCTCTTTTGGGTTTGGAGTCGATCGTGAGGTGTCCGCCGATCCGCTTGGCCCTGGCAGCCATATTATGAAGACCATGGCCCAATCCCACAGCGCGATCCGGTGTGAATCCGATGCCATTGTCTCGAATGGCCACACGAACAGAATGCTTCAAGAGTCGTAAGGACACCTGGCCGCCTGATGCTTTGGCGTGTCGAAGACTATTGCTGACCGCTTCTCTGACGATGTTCAGTACGTGCAAACTCTGCTCGCGTGTGATGTGCCGTGCTGCCTTCCGGTCGATAGCGACGCGGAAAGGTAAGCCATGGTGGACTGCAATTGATTGCACCACGGTGCGCAAGGCTTCGACCAGATCGCCCCCCTGAAGCAGTTCCGACTCGAGGCCCGCGATGAAATTCCGAACCTCTCTCATGAGCGCATTCAACTGAGTCACCGCCCGTTCCAATGTGTGAGCGGCTTTTCTGGGATTGCGACGCAACATGGATTTACAGGTTTCGAGGCCGAGACCGACGGCGTAGAGTGATTGGAGAATGCCGTCGTGCAACTCTTGGCTAATGCGTTCTCGCTCCTGCAGCGCGGCCTGAAGGTCGTGTTCCCGCTGGCGCAACGCTTCCTCCACGTGTTTGCGGGCCGTGATGTCGGAAGCCGCGCCTACCAGTTGAATGGCCCGGCCGTATTCATCCACCAACGGACGCTTCACGGTTTGCAGCCAGCGCCGGTTGCCGGCTGAGTCGGTAATGATCTCTTCGGGAATGAACCGGTCGGTGAGCGTGTCCATGACTTCAAGATCTTGTTGCCTGAAAAAGGCCACTTCTTCACGATTCGGATTGAAATCCGCATCGGTTTTCCCGATGAGTTCATCAACCGTCGTCCCATAGCAGTTGGCAATGGCTTTATTGACAAGGGTAAAGCGACCTTCCCGGTCCTTCGCAAAGATAAAGTTGGGATCGGTATCGATGATTTGTCTGACGAAGGCATGGGATCTCCGGAGTTCTTCCTCAGCGCGTCGCCGCTCTGTGATGTCGGTCGACGTGCTGATGTAGCCTGTCACCTCGTGTTGAGCATTCTGAAGCGGGATGGTGGATCCTTCTGCCCAACGGATTGTCCCGGTTCGGGTGACGAATCGGAATTCCAGTTCTGCGGGAGACAATCCTGCGAGGTGTTCGCCCAACCGGGTCTCGTCGATATGTTGCCGTTCGTCAGACGGAAGAGTGTGCAGCCATCC
This sequence comes from Nitrospiraceae bacterium, assembly GCA_036820725.1. Taxonomy (GTDB): domain Bacteria; phylum Nitrospirota; class Nitrospiria; order Nitrospirales; family Nitrospiraceae; genus DASSBQ01. The sequence continues at coordinate 3,088 of DAISKX010000039.1, read as the reverse complement.
ACGACCGGAAGCTTGATCCGGCGTGTAGCCGGTCCTGTTGCACCAGCGTTGATTCACATAGACACAGTTGCCGTGAGGATCCGCCATGAAGATGGAGACCGGGGCATGGTCTGCTAAGGTGCGCAATTTGGCTTCGCTGGCCCGCAGCGCCTCTTCTGCGCGAATCCGTTCGGTCACGTCGCGACAGTTGACGACGATTCCTTGGATATTGGGGTCATGCAGGAGATTGTTCCCAACGACTTCGAGGGTGAGATATCCTCCATCCGCTTTGCGGAAATTAAACACCACCGGCTCTGCGAGCCCTGGAACGTGAAGTTTCTCGCCAAAGATCTGCAGCGTACGGTCCAGATCGTCAGGATGAACGAATTCGAACGCGCTTCTGCCGAGAATCTCTTCTTCGCGGTAGCCGAACAGGCGATAAAAGGCGGGACTTTCGTATCGGATCGTGCCGTCGGGGTTGAGAATGGTGATGATATCGGACGAGTACTGAATCAATGAGCGGAACCGTTCTTCACTCCGGCGCAATTGCTCCTCTGCCCGTTTACGGTCGCTGATGTCTCGCGCCACAGCAACGATGAAATCGCCCCGTCCGAGAGAGACGAATCCGGCATTCACTTCGACCGGAAAAGTCGAACCGTCCCTTCGGCGGTGCCCTCCAGTCAGGGTTTGGGATCCCGTGCGCTTCAATCCGGCAATCAAGTGGGCCCACGAATCCTTGTCCGCAGGAATGTCCTCAATATCCGGAACCCCGAGCCGCAGGAGTTCCTCGCGACTATATCCAAGGTGCCGGCATGCGGAAGCATTTACATCGAGAAATTGTCCTGTGGTTGGATCGCACATGAAAACTGCGTCACTGGAGTGGTCCATCAACGTGCGAAATAACTGAGCCTGTTCCTCCAGACGGATCCGATCGGTGACGTCTTCATTCACCACGATGGCACCCAGTATCGTCCCGTCTTCCGCGCGCACAGGAACGGCTGAGTTGTGAATGGTCTTCTCAGCCCCATCCACGCACACAATCGCCGTGGTTTCGTTGAGCGTATTTTCACCGTTCGTCAACGCTCGCCTGAGAGCCAGGCAATGCGATTCAGAACGATTCGGAGCGTCTTCCCACCAGCGATGACTCCGTTCCTCGCTCACGCACGGAACGGCGGAGCCGGTCCAAATCTCCCTGGCTTTGGGATTGCATAGGATCACGCGCCCATTCATATCGGTGAACCAGACTCCCACGGGGAGGGTTTCCAGGACCAATCGCAGATCGCGTTCGCTCTTACGCAGACCGTCCTCGGCGCGCTTCCTTTCCGTAATGTCCTGAACAATGGCAAGCAACCCTGATGGCTGGCCGTTTGCATCGGAGATCACCGTCATACCGACTTGTGCCCAGAGTATGCTGCCGTCCTTTTTGAGGTATCGTTTGTCGAAGACGGTGCTCGCACGGATGCCGGACTGCAGATCTCGAAAATGATCGATGTGGAGGTCGTGATCGGCTGGATGGGTCAAGGACTGAACGTCCATCCCCAACAGCTCTTCCTCGCTCCGGCCCGAGATGGCACAGAAGACCGGATTGACCTCAAGCAAACGGCCTGTGAGATCGCAAATGGACATGCCGACGGCAGCATTGCGGTACGCGGCGCGAAACCGGTCCTCGCTGGCTCGCAGGGCTTCCTCCGCCCGTTTCCGTTCTGTGATGTCGGAAAAAATGACTTGGATGGCGGGTCTGCCGTTCCACGTGATAGGAGCGGCCTCCACCTCGACGTCGACCACCGTGCCGTCGAGCCGGAGATACGTACGTGCTAACCGATGCAGCGACTCCCCGGTTTCAAACATGCGCCTGATTCGTGCGCGGACAATGTCCTGATCGTCAGGTGTGACGATGTCGAATGGTGAACGGTCCAACATTTGGGAGGATGTTTCGGCTCCGAGTATGGCGAGGCCGGCCTGATTGATATAGGCGATGCGTTCGTCGCAATTTACCAGTACGCCACAAGGAGACAGTTCGATCAGTGTCCGGTATCGCTCCTCGCTTTCGCGCAGTGCTTCCTCGGCGAGCTTGCGTTCCGTGATGTCGCTGGTAGATCCGGACATGCGCACAGGATTGCCATACTCATCCCATGCCGCCTGACCTTTGGCGCGATGCCACCGGCATTCCCCGGATCTTGTAAATAGACGGTACTCGATATCGTAGGGAACCTTGTATTGCATATGGGCGGTCATGGCAGCGAAGACCCGGTCTTTGTCGTCGGGATGAATCAGCGGAAGCCAGCTTCCCAGGACATCGGGAAACTCGTCGGACGAAAAGCCGAGTAATTCTCTGGTACGAGGCGACCACCAGACCGGTGTTTGAGGGTCGTGCCACCGCAGTCCCGGAATCATCTGTCCATCCCACAGACCGTCCTGTGAGCCATGCACGGCCACATCAAAACGGTTGATACTTTCTTGTAGTCGCCATTCCAACTCTTTTCGTTTGGTGATATCCCGCACCGAACTCAACATGACCCGCTCCCCGCTGTATTGGAACGGAGAGATGTGGACGTCCACAGGAAAGCGGCTGCCGTCCCTCCGGACATGTATCCCCTCTGTCGTGAACGAGTGGCCGGTGCTCACTGTTTTCAGTGCATGGTGGAACTGCGGGGAACTCGGGTCGGTGAGCGTGAAGTCTGCGAGGCCGATCAGGTCGTCATGCTCGTAGCCATACGCGCGGCAGGCTGCAGGATTTGCGTCGCGGACGAACCCATCGAACCCGACGATCAGGAGGGGGTCAGGAGTCGCTTCGAAGATGAGGCGGTAACGCTCTTCACTTTCCCGCAGGCGCTCCTCCGCTTGTTTTCGATCGGTGATATCTACGGTGGAGCCGATGAGGGAAGTCAGATGACCGGCAGCATTCCTGATCGCGTGGCCGCGTACTTCGGTCCACAACACCGTTCCTGTCTTGTGCAGCATCCGCAGTTCGCAGTGATAGTCCGCGCGTTCTCCGGTCATCACCGTCTGCCACTGGTCGGTGGCGATAGACCGATCGTCCGGATGAACCAGGTTGAGCCAGTCGGCCGGTGCCGTGCTGAGTAGTTCATCTTCCGCGTATCCAAGCAAG
>DAISKX010000038.1:0-13191 GCA_036820725.1 Nitrospiraceae bacterium | reverse complement strand
AGGTCATCCATCTTCCGGGAAATTCCGGAGAATTGCCTCATGGATCAGATGGTTGACCTCAAGATCGGCCGTGGTTACCGGAGAGTGATCGGACTTTGTATGGACCGCAAACCCTTCTTCGGCCATGTGCAGCAGACGTCGTCCTGCTTCCGTCAAACTGTCCACGAGAACCCGTAATTCGTGTTCCATAGATTTCAACAGCCTCTCGTGCGTGTGATGGTCACCCGTCTTCTCGAGCAAGGTCCCTACCTGTACCTTACCAGGCTTTTGACTCAGAACAAATCAATGAACGGTCTTGTGTGGAAGCACTTGACCGCCGGCAGTCTTCCACTGTAAAGGAGGCGCTACCATGAAGCTTGTCCAGAAACGATCGCGCAAGGCCGGTCTTCCTCCCGGCACCCTGGTCCATATCGGTGAGAAAAAGGCCGAAACCGTTCCCATTACGGTATTCCAATATGATGCGGACCAATTCCATGAGGGTCAAGCCGCCAAGCCGGAAGACATCACGATTGCGTCCAAACCGACCATCACGTGGGTCGACGTCGGTGGTATTCACAAGGTCGAAATCCTGGAATCCTTCGGCAAATTGTTCGGCCTGCACCCATTACTGCTGGAGGACGTTGCCAACAGCGATCAGCGCCCGAAACTGGACGACTTTGGCACCCACGTCTATGTGGTGCTGAAAATGCTCTATGAAGGTGAGCGACACGGAGATGTCAATGTGGAACAGGTCAGCCTCGTCTTCGGAGAGAACTTTGTTCTATCGTTTCAGGAAAACGGCGGAGATGTCTTTCAAGCGGTCAAGGAACGCTTGCGTGCCGGGAAGGGGCGCCTACGGCAAGCAGAGTCCGACTATCTCGTGCATGCCTTGATTGACTCGATCGTCGATCGATATTTTGTCGTACTCGAAACGATCGGTGAACGGATCGAGGCTTTACAAGACTACGTCGTCACGAATCCTGAACCCGAGACTCTGCGGGAGATCCATGCATTGAAGCGACAGCTGTTATTTGTCCGCCGGTCTGTCTGGCCTCTGCGGGAGGTCATTAACAATCTGTCACGATCCGAATGCCCGTTCCTGCAGGCTCCGACCAAGATTTTTTTTCGTGATGTGTACGACCACATCGTGCAAATCGCAGATACCATCGAAAGTTTACGGGAAATGGTGTCGTCCATGCTGGAAATCTACTTGTCCAGCGTCAGCTACAGGCTGAATGCCGTCATGAAGGTGCTGACGATCATCACGACTATCTTCATGCCCTTGGGGTTCATTGCCAGCATCTATGGGATGAACTTCGAGCATATGCCTGAATTGAGGTCCACGTGGGGGTATCCGGCGGTTCTGCTGGTGATGGCGGCTGTCGGCGGGGCGATGCTCTATTTCTTCAGGCAAAAGAAGTGGCTGTGACCTGTCCAGCCACATCGGCTAGTCGACCACGTCCACACGGTCCACAAAGTAGGTAGTCTCGCCGAAACAGGTGGTGGGAATGTACCGAAATTCTTTGTAGTGGACGACGACCCGTTTCCCCATCTGACCATCCAGTTTCTTTGCGATCGCATCGTCCCAGACGCTGAAGTCCCATAGCAGCGGTGCGACGCCGGGCACGGTTGTCATGGCCAGTTCTCCTTCGTAGGTCTTGCATACCCACCCCTTGTGGGAGAACTTTTGCAAGTAGCCTGCACGTTCTCCGTCCGAGTAACTCCAGTTAAAAATGATCAGGAGATACGCGGCCCCTACGAAGAACAGGATCGTCAGTACCAACATCGCCCTCTTCATCGGTCCTCCGGTCGAATGTTATAGATCTTGAAAGAGCCAGGGTGCGTCGATGGCACGGCGCCGTTCATACTCGGTAATATGATCCTGATACTCAAGGGTCAGACCGATTGAATCCAGGCCGCGATAGAGACAATCTTTCCGGAAGGGGTCGATCTCGAATCGATAGGTGGTGCGATCAGGGGTTGTGACGGTTTGAGCGCCAAGGTCCACCGTGAGGGTCAATCCGTCAGCGGCCCCCGCGCGGTGAAACAAATCCTGCACTTCGTCGTTCGTAAGCATGACGGGCAGGATGCCGTTCTGAAAACAATTATTGAAAAATATGTCGGCAAAACTCGGGGCGATAAGGCAGCGAAACCCCTGGTCCAACAGCGCCCATGGCGCATGCTCGCGGGATGAGCCGCAACCGAAGTTGTCGCGGGTCAGCAAAATCTCGGCTCCGCGATATCGCACCTGATTCAGAAAAAACTTCGGGTCGGGTGAGCCATCCTTGGTCTTTCGCCAATCGTAGAACAATCCTTCTCGCAGGCCGGTCCGTTTGATGGTTTTCAGAAACTGCTTGGGGATGATTTGATCGGTATCGACATTGAGCCGATCCAGCGGCGCGACGAGACCTGTGAGCGTAGTAAATGGTTGCATCCCTATTACTCCAGTAGGAGTTCTGAATGTTGAGTTCTGAGTTTTACAGAAGACACTCAAGACTCAGAACTTTCAACTACTCAGAACTCATTTCACGACCAGTGCCGGATATCGACAAAATGCCCTTCGATGGCCGCGGCCACGGCCATCGCCGGTGAGACCAAATGGGTCCGTCCTCCAGCGCCCTGGCGTCCTTCGAAGTTCCGGTTGCTGGTCGAGGCGCATCGTTCTCCAGGCTGCAGCACGTCGGCATTCATGGCGAGGCACATGCTGCATCCCGCCTCACGCCATTCAAATCCTGATTCCCTGAAAATGCGGTCGAGTCCTTCCTGTTCAGCCTGCTGTTTCACAAGGCCTGACCCGGGAACAACCATCGCGTGAACCCCCTGCGCCACCCGTTTACCTTTGGCAAAGTTCGCCGCCAGCCGCAAATCTTCGATCCGCGCGTTGGTGCACGATCCAATGAAGACTCTGTCGATTCTGATCTGCGTCAGCGGCATACCGGGTGAGAGTCCCATGTATTCCAACGCATGCTCCGTCGCTTTGCGGAGCTTGTCATCGGTCATCTGGCGGGGATCGGGAACCTTTGCATCGACGCCGGCCACCATACCGGGACTCGTGCCCCACGTGACCTGCGGTGCGATCGTTTCGGCCTCTACCTTCACCGCAGCATCATAAGCGGCCCCCGGATCCGTCACTAAGTTCCGCCAGGCTTGTGTAGCCTGAGTCCAGAAGACGTCCTTCGGAGACATGGGGCGTCCCTTGAGATACGCGATGGTCTTGTCGTCGGGAGCGACCATACCCGCCCTCGCGCCACCCTCGATGGACATATTGCAGAGTGTCATTCGACCTTCCATGCTGAGATTGCGGATCGTGGACCCTGTATATTCAATCACGTGTCCGGTGCCGCCCGCTGTTCCGATTGTGCCGATGATAGCGAGGATGACGTCCTTCGCGGAGCAACGGGGCGATAAGACGCCATCGACGCGAATTTCCATTGTCTTGGGTCGCTTTTGAACGAGACATTGCGTCGCCAGAACATGTTCGACTTCGCTCGTCCCGATGCCGAAGGCGAGAGCTCCGAAGGCTCCGTGCGTGGACGTATGGGAATCACCGCAGACGATCGTCATGCCCGGAAGTGTGAACCCCTGCTCGGGGCCGATGATATGCACCACTCCTTGCCGTACGTCATTCATGCCAAAGAGTGTAATACCGACTGCCGCGCAGTTTTCTTCAAGAGTTTTGATTTGTACGGCGCTGACGGGGTCGGCGATGCCCAGTTTGCGATCCGTCGTGGGGACATTGTGATCCGGAACGGCCAGCACGGCCCTCGGGCGGCGGGGTCGCCGACCTGCCGCCTTGAGTCCCTCGAATGCCTGGGGTGAAGTCACTTCGTGAACGAGATGCCTATCGATATACAGCAGGGTGGTGCCGTCCGGTTCTTCACGCACGATATGTGCGTCCCAGATTTTGTTAAAAAGGGTTGTCGCAGCCATGGCAAACTCCTTGGGCCATCCCCGAATCCTCAAAAAATCCGAGAGCGGAAGGGGAGGACGACATTATACAGACTTCTTTTTCGCATCGCACCTGGCAGTCGATGAACGATGGACTTTAGGTTCACGCGGGAACTACCGATAGAGTTGGTATGGATGATTACACGTTGGATATAGACCAGGTGACCATTCCGCGCTGGACTATCAAGCGGGACCCCCGGGCGCTGGGCTGCCGTACCTGTGGTTCGCCGATTGTAAAAGTCACGGCAGAATGGCGACAGGTTTCTTTCTGTACTTGCCGGTTGATCGAGTATCGGGTATTGCCCAAAGCGCGTAAGGCCTGACTGTCCGTACCAGCCCTGTTGTCCTTCCCCGACACCACCTGTTGGATCATCCGATCCAAAAAAGCCAACATCGCTTATACATGAGGATTTATAGCCGTCTGCTACTATTGATGTGTAGCAGGCAGGCTGACCCCCCCTGACTTCACAAGGAGGATTTCATGCATCGGCTCATGTATGTGATGACACTTGTCGCCGCGCTCTGTACCGCCGCACCCCCTCAGGCAGGTGCATCTAATGCTCCGGTGGGAGCAGTACTGCCCGTCGCTGAAGGTCTGCCCTATTTCAGACTTTGTCAGCCGCAAGATCTGCCCGGCACATGGCGACTCGTGAAATTCGACTCGCAATATCAATTCAAGGACCCTCTGGCTCCCTATCTCTTGCCACACCAGCTGTTCCACTTCTCGAAAGGTGGAGGATTGAAGTCGGCTCATTCGGTCCGGCCGATCGAGGAGGATCCTCAAAAGGTGTTTGCACGCATTCCTCTCGCCATCACCTATACGCTCGCGCGAAACGGCGTGGTCAGCGTGAAGGCAAAAGGAACGGCCGAAACGATGGAAACATGGCAGTGCGTCAGCATCACTCAAGACCGGAATGATGAAGATCGACGGTTTGCGATGAAGCGCGGCGACATCGTCATGACACTGGTCGGTAAACATGGTCAAACCATTTTCATGCGTCAGCTTCGCAAGGGTGCTGCCTGAACGGCATTGCATCCACAGCACATGCGTGATACCAACAATGGGCGCGTGGATCTGCTGGTCCATGCGCCCATCGCGTTTTTAGGGAGACCTGCTTGGATCCGAACACGCCATGGGGCCGACCGGCTGTCGTGGAATGGTGCCAACTGCTGCTCAATAGTTACCGGCACTGGATCGGCCGCGAGTTGATTGGCCGGACTGCCGATCCCGTCGTTCAAGCACAGGCTCTGTTTGTGGCGCCCTTCGTCGTGGTCTCTCATGGTGCGGAAACCGATCCGATCTTGAATTACGGGAACCTCACTGCTCTGGAGCTCTGGCAAATGACCTGGGACGAATTGATCGCGACACCGTCCCGTCATACCGCCGAGGCGGTGAACAGGGCTGAGCGTGAGTGGATGCTGGAGCAAGCGCAGTCGCAAGGACACATCATGAATTATCGTGGGGTGAGGATATCAAAAGCGGGCCGACGCTTTCTGGTGGACAATGCGGTGGTGTGGAATGTGATCGATACCACCGGCCGACGGTTCGGCCAGGCAGCCAGCTTTTCACACTGGCGGTTCCTGTAGGAATTGAAAGCGCGGCAAGGCTTGACCGTTGACGAGGACCTGTTCCGCAAACATTTCCTTCGGACGAATCCACAAATCCCCCGTTCCATACAACTGACGATACACGACAAATTCATCTTCGGTCTCCGAATGTTTGGCTATGCCCACGACTTCATATTCTAGCCCTCTGTAGTGCCGATAGCGACCTGGCTTGATCATCGTGTATCCTCCACAAGAATCCCTTCGGTAGTGCCGTGAGGCGGCATGAACGTGACGGGTTCGCGGGTTCCACGTCTCAATGGGCGACGAAGCACCATGATACTGCGATTAGTACTGGTCTGTGTAGTATGGCTGCCGGCGGTCATGGCAGGTTGTGCCCAACAAAGCTGGGAATCGGCCATGGAAGCGGGTGAGGCGACCATGCGGAGCGGCCAATATGCCGACGCTGAACGAATTTTCACCCAGGCGGTTAAAAAGGCGGAACAGTTCGGCCTTCATGACCGTCGTGTTGCGGTGACGTTATCGCGGCTGGCGCAGGCGTATACCGCGCAAGAGAAGTATGTCGAAGCGGAGCCGGTCTATCTGCAGGCCCTCAAAATTTATCAAGACGTCCATGGCGAGGACCACGTGGATGTCGCAGCGACCTTAAACAACCTCGGGGTCCTGCATCGAAAGCATGGCCAGTTTGTCGATGCTCAAGCGCTCCTGGCGCGCGCGCTGAAGATCAAAGAGAAGATTTTCGGTCCGGATGACCTCGAGGTGGCATTAGGGTTGAGTAACCTTGCTGCGGTGTATAGCGCACAGAATCAATTCGATCCAGCGGCGCAACTCCTTCAACGTGTCGTGGCAATTCGGGAAAAACGACTTGGCCCCAAGCATCCCGATGTGGCGAAAGCTCTCGAAGAGTATGCAGCTCTCCTTCGCAAGTCCCATCGTGATGCCGATGCGATGAATATCGAGGCGCGCGCGCAGGCCATTCGAACGAAGCCGCAACCGTGACGGTCATTGAGTGAGCCTTTCGCAGTTGAACCTGTCGGGAAGTCCGGTGTAGCGTAGTTTGGATCGATATGGAAAAACACAACGTGATATCCCATTTGCGGATACGAGCAGTGATCGCGAGATCGGTGGGAATCGTTGCAATTGCGCTCGGGTTTGTGAGCGGGATGTATGGATTGGAACATACCGAAACGATATGGCTGCGCACCGCCCTGGGGTTGCTGGTGACGGGCATGATAGCCCAAGGGTATGCCATGTATTGCTCGATCAGAGCGGTCCGTGAAAAGTCTGATGCCGAGTCCCGATAGCATCCGGTTCAGGATACGGTCATGAGAAAACGGCGACTGCCTGAACGGATGGTGTGTCTCACGGTCCTGGTATGCGTTGTCGTGTTGAGTGCATGCGTTGGACCGTGGCGTGACCGGTATCTGGACAACGGCGTCAAAAGACTTTCTCAGGAACAGATCGTCGAGCGATTTGGCCCGCCACACACGGCGAAGACGCCGGCACTCGGCGGGGATACCATATGGACCTATCGCTTTCCCATGAGCGACAAGGAACTCCGTCCTTGGAATCCAACTAATCTGACGAGTGGGCCAAAAACCAAACCTCCCTCTGCATCACCATTCGGAAAAAGCCTGCAGGGGGCGGAAGATTCCTACCGCGACCCGTTGTATTGTTATCGCTACACTCTGTCGTTTGATGACGCGAAGATCCTAAAGAACTGGAAACGCGAGGACTGTGTGCCGCGTACGGACGACAACGAGTCCTCGCCCTGACCAGAGCACGAATCATGGCCACACTGTTTCCAACGATTGATCCAGGTTTCATATCGGATGTCCTGACATCGTTGCTGCTCCTGGCGATGTTCCTGACCTTACGAACCCTGCTCGTGCGATCCGTTTCCAAGAATACGACATTGACCATCGAAGCAAAACGCCGATGGGTGGTCACTATCCGCAACTCCGTGGCTCTTGGATTCCTCCTGGGGCTGGTCTTCATTTGGCTTCATGAACTGCAAACCTTTGCGGTGTCCCTCGTGGCCATTGCGGCCGCATTGGTGCTGGCCACGAAGGAGCTACTGCTGTGTTGGAGTGGAGCGGCGCTGCGGGTCGGAGGAAAAGTGTATGCCGTCGGCGATCGTATTCAGATCGGCGGCTACCGCGGTGTGGTGTTGGATCATGATGCCTTTGCCACAAAACTTCTCGAAATAGGGCCGGGCCTGACCGCTCACTTGTATACGGGGCGTATCGTCGTCTTTCCGAACAGCATGTTGTTTACCAATGGTCTCGTGAAGGAAAATCCGGCTCAAGACTATGGCCTCTATATTCTGAGCATTCCACTCAGAACCGAGGATGACTGGGAGACTGCGGAACGCGTCCTGCTTGAGGTTGCCAGGGCTGAATGCGCAGCCCATTTGGACGAAGCCAGTCGCCAGATGAAATTGTTGGAACAGCGCAATCTTCTGGAGGCGCCGTCGCCTGAACCACGGGTCACCATTCAACTCCCCGAGGCCGGACGAGTACTTCTGGTCCTGCGGTTTCCTGCTCCCGATCGCGGTCGTTCGCGCGTGGAACAGGCCATCATCCGTCGATTTCTCCTCGCGTTCAAACGAGCGACCTAACCGCAATCTGTTTTTAGACAAAAGTCCGACGAGTTGTCCCTCGTCTCCGGTCATCAGGCGGGTACATGTGCGAGGGTCTGCCTTGTTGCTGGCCGGACGGGTCTGGTAAAATCCGCCACCTTCAATGAGAATTGCCACATTCAACGTAAACTCGCTCCGCAAGCGATATCAGATTGTGCTGGAGTGGCTCGAGCGTCACAAACCTGACGTGTTGTGTCTTCAGGAGACCAAGGTGCAGGACAGTGAGTTTCCTCTATTGGCGCTGGCCCCCTGCGGCTATGACATCACGTACCGAGGAATGAAATCGTATAATGGAGTGGCGGTGCTGAGTCGGACCAAACCGGATGCGGTATTCTATGGGTTCGATGATGGCGGGGAACCGGATGATGCCCGCCTCATGCGGGTCATCATCCAGGGCATTCCTATTGTAAACACATATATTCCACAAGGATTCGAGATTATCTCGCCGAAGTATCAGTATAAATTAACCTGGTACGAACGACTTCGGCAGTATTTTTCTAAACACCTTTCTCCGAATGAGCCGGCGATCTGGTGTGGGGACATGAATGTGGCGCCAAGCCCCATGGATGTCCACAGTCCGGAGAAACATCTCAAGCATGTCTGTTATCACGAGGACGCGCGCAACGCCTATGACAAGACCGTGGCGTGGGGTTTCATTGATGTGTTCCGCAAACTATACCCGGATCGCCAGCAATATACGTTTTGGGACTACCGTGCACCGAGTTCTCTGGAGGCAAACAAAGGTTGGCGCATCGATCATATTCTTGCGACGCCTCCGCTCGCTGCCAAATGTACCGCCGTCGAAGTCGACATCGAACCACGCCGTTCCAGAGAACCGTCTGATCATACGTTTGTATGGGCCGAATTTCAGTCGTAGAGATCCCGGTCCGTGCGGAGCGAACCAGAGGGTTCGCTCCGTCGGATGACACCGTCTGGTTACTGAAGTGCCTCGACCGGCTCCATCAACAATTGTTCGTTCATGTGGCCGCCTCGTCGGTTCTGCTCGATCAGCGGATCCATGATCGATCCGCAGTTGATGCAACGCCACACGAATGTCTCTGGGGTAAAATCCGGTCTCCATTCATCTACCATTAGACCTTTGCATCGTCCGCATGTCATGGCTCCACCTCCTTTTCGGGTTGTGCCCATTTCTTATTTCGCCTTGTCCATGCGAGGGCAGAATAGCAACGAGACATTAGAGGGCTGTTAATGTGAGGTTAGATCTTTCTAATCTCAGGTCACGACGGAAACTCACAGCGGCCTCATGAATGATGCGGGCCAGGATGAGTGCGAGGGAATGGTGAATACAAGTTTTGACGTCTGCATCATCGGCGCCGGCGCAGCCGGGTTGGCGTCAGGAATTTTTGCCGCCCAATGTCGAGCAGGCATCGGTCGTTCGGATATTCAGATCCTTGATGGTGCAAAAGTGGTCGGCGCGAAAATCCTCGTATCCGGCGGCGGCCGTTGTAATGTGACGCATGGCGTAATCACGACGGAAGATTTTCACGGGACGCCCCATCTGATCAGAAACATCCTCGCTGCATTTCCGGTGGAATCGACGATCGAGTGGTTTGCTTCAATGGGCGTGGCACTGAAGCGTGAAGGCAGCGGCAAACTCTTCCCGACCACGGACAAGGCCCGCACGGTCTTGCACGCGTTGCTCGGGCGATGCCAAGAGCTCGGGGTGTCCATCCGGACGAGCCACCGGGTGACTGGCATTGTCAGAATCGGAGATTCTGAGAAAGCACACGACGAAGAATCCAGGTTTGTGATCCACCACGAGCAGGGGCAAGTGCGCGCAAAGCGGGTCATCCTGGCAACCGGAGGCCGATCTCTGACACGGACAGGAAGCGATGGGTTCGGATATGAATTAGCGGCCCGGCTTGGGCACCAGGTGACATTGACCGCGCCTGCGCTGGTCCCGTTGATGATAGAAGTACCGATGTTCCACAGAGAGCTCTCAGGCGTGTCCCAGGAGGCTGAACTCACCACGACGGTGAATGGTCGCGTGGTCGATCGACGTCAGGGGAGTTTGTTATGGACCCACTTTGGTGTGAGCGGGCCGGTCGTCATGGATGCGAGCCGTTTTTGGACGATCGCACGAGCCAAGGATGAGGTGGTGGAGCTGCATGTCAATTTTCTGCCCGGCCACACGCAGGAAGAGATACGTCAGTGGTTCATCGAGCAGGCGAGGGAAAATCCCCGCCGATCCTTGGCCGGGACGCTGATCCAGCTGGTGCCGGAACGATTTGCGATGCTGTTGTGTCGTGACACCGGCTCCGATCCGCACAGAGCGATCGCGCAGCTAGCGCGGAAAGACCGGGAGCGCCTGATCGGCTCGCTCTCGAGGTTCCGATTTTCTGTTGAACGCAATCGTGGATGGAACCATGCGGAGGTGACTGCGGGAGGCGTGCCACTGGAGGAGGTTAATTTTCGAACGATGGAATCAAAGAAGGTGCCGGGCCTTTACCTGGTCGGCGAGATCCTCGATTGCGACGGGCGGATCGGTGGCTTCAATTTCCAGTGGGCCTGGGCGACCGGATACCTGGCTGGCCGGCATGCCGCTGCGAGTCGTTGAGGCAAGGACATACTCATCGCAATCGAAAGTCATGAAGGCTTCGGCAGGCACGGTGTAGCGGCGGATCGATACGAAGCGTCGATTGACCAAGCAGATGGATGACGGCGACCATGAGGCGGTGATGTCGTACATCCGACTCGGAGATGGGTTGGCCCTGTCAAAAACCATAGAAAAGGCAATGGAGGATCTCGAGATCAGGATCGAAAGAGAATTTTCGCGGTTTGATGTCGAAGAGGCCTCACTGAAAAAACGAACAGTGCAGAAATTGATCGTGGCCGATGCCGCGACGTTACTCTTGGGAATCCTCGGGACCAGGCTTGTCTTCCGCTCCGCAATGAACGGAGCAGGTTTCGGAGTGTCGAAATGGGGCGACCGGGACATTCTTTCCGTTGGCATGTGCTGTCGTGTCGGTGGGACCGCGTCTCCAACACTTCGCGATTCAAATCTGCCATGAAACGACTCGCCTCGACAATTTCCGGCCCCGTAAGTTATAACGAACTAGACTCGCCGTCTCGGTGGATGGGGGACATGAGCCGTGATGCAGGAGGTGTGAATCCTGCCATGGTCACCGTCAATTCCGATCTTTCTCTCAAGGTGTGCTCAGTGAAGGACATCCAAGAAAGCTATCGGGCGTTGCTGGCCGTTACCAATGTGCTGAATTCACAGCGGGATACCGACAGCCTGTGGCGAGCGATTACCGAACACATCGGGCAGGTTGTGCCTTGGGAACGGGCCGGCCTCACGCTCTATCATCCAGAGTCCGATTCATTCAGATTCTATGCCGTCGAAACGAGCTTGCCCACGAGGGTACTTCAGCGGGATGCGGTCATCCCGCGCGAGGGCAGCGCAGTGGGATGGGTCTATGACCATCACCAGGTGCATGTCCGTCCTCACTTGCGCAGTCAACGGACATTTCTCGAGGATGAACTCTATCTGGAGGAAGGCCTCGGGAGGATGATCAATCTTCCGCTGCTGATTGGCCGAACGTGCCTCGGGACTTTGAATATCGGAAGCATCAGGGAAGGCGACCCCGATCGTGAGGACGTGGAATTCTTAGGTCAAGTCGCCACTCAGATCGCGTTTGCCATTGATCATGTGCAGGCCTATGAGCAAATCGATCGCCTTCGCCAGCAGCTTGTCCGGGAAAATGAATATCTGGTTCAAGAAATCAAGCTGACCAATAACTTCGGCGAGATGATTGGCAAGGGGCCGTCGTTTTGTAAGGCCTTGGCGAGGGCCGAGGCGGTTGGTCCGACATCAACCACGGTGCTCATCACCGGTGAAACGGGGACCGGGAAGGAGCTGTTGGCTAGGGCGATCCATGAGTTGAGCCCGCGTCGCAGCAAGCCGTTCGTTCGATTGAATTGTGCCGCACTTCCCATGGGATTGGTAGAAAGCGAGTTGTTCGGGCACGAGCGAGGCGCGTTTACCGGTGCCGATCATCGCCGGTCTGGACGATTTGAGCTGGCCAACGGAGGCACGTTATTTCTCGACGAAATCGGCGAGATGCCATTGGAGGCCCAGACCAAACTCCTGCGAGTATTGGAAGACGGTCTGGTGGACCGAATTGGCGGCACCCAACCGGTGCCGGTCGATGTTCGCGTCATTGCGGCCACGAACGCTGATCTGGTCACTGCCTCGCGTGAGGGGCGGTTTCGGCCCGACCTTTACTACCGGTTGCACGTCTTTCCGATCGTTATCCCTCCCCTCCGTGAGCGTCCTGAAGATATCCCGCTGCTCGCGCGACACTTTCTCGAACATTTCCGCACCAAGTTGAAGCGACATCCACTGGCGCTGGGGTATGAATCGATGACACGGCTCTGCCGGTATTCCTGGCCGGGGAACGTGCGTGAACTTCAGAATGTCATTGAGCGAGCCGTGATTCTCACGAGGTCTTCCACCGTGGAGATAGACCCGGATTTCCTCGCGCCGCCTGCGACCTCTGATGAAGCCGATCCTCCCGTCAATCTCGTCGACATGGAACGGGGCCATATTCTAGCCGTGCTGCAGCGGACGCATTGGCGGATTTATGGACCGCATGGAGCTGCCGCGCAACTTGGTCTCAATCCCAGTACGCTGCGCAGCCGACTCAAGAAACTCGGTCTGTCCAGGCCGACCAAACAACTCATTTTTTAATCTGTTGTTCGGAATCCCGCGACATGTCACGTCGTATCGTGACATGTCGCGGGCTTTCTGCGATGGCGTATCTTGTCCTCGTTTCGATAGAAACCTGATCCCGTTATATTCCTGGTGCTTGTGAAAATCCTTCCTTTCCATGGTTGTCGGCACATCTGTTGCTGTGTCCTTGCGGTATAACCCACGTCTTTGCCGAAGGACCTGGTTTTCAACGTGCCGATTTTGACGCACCAACTAAGCAGTTTGTTTTTGCCATGACGCGGCGCACTTCCCTGACGACCCTCGCCAGGCCGGCGAGCCTGGTTTCTGCATAAACATGTGCGATGGGGCGGGAAAGAAAGGA
>DAISKX010000037.1:0-13244 GCA_036820725.1 Nitrospiraceae bacterium | reverse complement strand
AGGGCTCGTGACTGCCCTGCTCTTCACGGTTTATCGATCTGCGACACCGGTGCTGCTCAGTCTCCTGCCCGTTCTGACCGGCGTCTTGGCAGGGGTGGCGCTCGTCCAATTGGTCTTTGGCTTCGTGCATGGCATTACCCTGGGATTCGGCGCGACCCTCATCGGTGAAGCCGTCGATTACCCCGCCTATCTCTTCACGCATGTTGTGGCAGGCGAGCGACTACAGGACACATTGAGTCGCATTTGGCCGACCCTGCGGCTCGCGATCCTGACGACTGTTTTCGGCTGCCTGACCATGTTGCTGTCGAGTTTTACCGGGCTGTCTCAACTAGGCGTCCTCTCGGTCGTCGGAGTGTTCGTCGCCGGGTTTGTGACCAGGTGGATTCTCCCCACGCTCGCTCCAAGACCTGTGACAATCACGCCGCACTTCATTATCCCTCTGGACTGGAGTCGGTGGTTGCGATCATGGCGTCATGCGGCGTGGGTGGTCTGGGTACTGGTCATGGGAGCCGTCATCGTGATCGCGCTCCGCCACCAGGATATCTGGGATAACGATCTCGCCAACCTCAGTCCCGTATCCCAGTCCGCCAAGGCGATGGACGAACGCCTGCGAAAGGAACTCGGCGCGCCGGATGTTCGATATCTCCTCGTCATCCGAGGTGAGAATCAGGAAGAGGTGCTGAAGCGCAGCGAGACCGCCGCGGGAATTCTTCACCGGTTGACCCAGGAACAATTGTTGACGGGGTTCGACCTCCCCAGCTTCTATTTGCCCTCGCGTGTCACTCAACGACAACGGCTCGCCGCTCTGCCCGCTCCCGACACTCTCCGCACATCATTGTCCCGCGCGGTGGAAGGACTCCCCTATCGAACAGGGCTCTTTCGGCCATTTTTGCGCGACGTGGAACAGGCGCGCACCGGCGTGCTCTTGGACCTGACTGATCTCCAGCATTCCGCGCTGTCCCTGAAAGTCCGCTCCCTTCTGGTGCAGAGCGGAAATGAATGGATCGCGCTGTCCCCGCTTCGCGGCGTCACATCGGCCCGGTCGGTGGCCGACCGTATCACTGATCATCACGGTCCCGGCGTCGTGTTTCTCGATCTGAAGACAGAGGCAGAACGGCTGGTGAATGGGTACCGGAATGAATCGCTGCGTCTCACGCTCGCAGGAATCGTCGCGATCGCCGGCGTTCTATGGTGGGGGTTGCGCAGTCCAGCGCGCGTCGGGCGCGTCCTGCTCCCCGCGTTGATTGCCGTCGTATTGGTCGTGGCCATCCTGCTGTCGATCGGGGAGCGCCTGTCCTTGTTCCATCTCGTCTCGCTCCTGTTGGTCATCGGTATCGGACTCAATTATGCCCTGTTCTTCAACCGTCCGTTTGCCGATGATGCCGACAGGCGCCGCACCTGGCTTTCCGTGACGGTGTGCATTCTCGCGACGCTATCGGCGTTCGGCGCTTTGGCCTTTTCAGGGACCCCTGTCCTCCATGCGATCGGGCTTACCGTCAGTCTCGGAGCCTTCTGTTCCTTGATCGTGTCAGCCATGTTAGCAAGAGCATGCGAGGAGGTCCCATGCAACCTCTGACCCTGACCGGTATGGCCACGGCCAATCCTCTCGGACACGGCCTGTCGGGGACGTGGGAAGGGCTGCGTCATCAACGGCACGGATTACGCCCGAACGATTTTGAGGACGCGGCCATCGACACCTGGATCGGGCGCATCGATGGCGTGGAAACAGATCCGCTCACCGGTGGGCTGGCCGATTTCGATTGCCGTAACAACCGTCTTGCCCTGTTGGGGTTGCGGCAGGATGGATTCGAAGGCGCCGTCGATCTCGCCCGACGGAAATACGGATCGGATCGAATCGGCGTGTTGATCGGCACGACGACCTCGGGCATTCTTGAAACGGAATTAGCCTACCGGCAACGGACAGTCGAGCACCCTGGGTTGCCGCCGACTGCCCGATATCGACAGACGCAAAACCTGTTTTCGGTGAGTGACGTCGTCCGGCGTTCTCTACGACTCACGGGCCCGGCTGCCTCCATCTCGACGGCCTGTGCTTCCAGCGCAAAAGTGTTTGCCAGTGCTTCCCGCCTCATGGAAGCGGATCTGTGTGATGCCGTCGTCGCAGGCGGGGTAGACAGTTTGTGTTTCATGACGCTGTACGGCTTCGCCTCGCTCGGATTGCTATCCGATAATCCCTGCCGTCCCTTCGACGCAAACCGCAAGGGGCTCTCGATTGGCGAAGCCGCGGGTTTCGTTCTGCTGGAACGTCAGTGGGAAGGCGAGGGGGATATTTTGTTATTGGGCTATGGTGAGAGCAGCGATGCCCATCATATGTCCACGCCGCACCCGGAAGGACAAGGCGCCGCGGCAGCGATGGAACGTGCGCTTGAGCGTGCCGGCCTGAAACCAGGCGAGATCGACTATGTGAACCTGCACGGCACCGGAACCCAAGCCAATGATCGGGCGGAGGATCGGGCGATCCGGCACACCTTCGGTGACAAAACGTCCTGCAGTTCGACCAAAGGGGCAACCGGCCATACGTTAGGGGCTGCCGGCATCACGGAGGCGATTATTGCGGCGCTGTGTCTTCGACAGGGTATGATCCCGGGCACGACACATACGCAACAGCTCGATCCGAATATCCAGAGCCGCATCCTTCTCACCAACGAATACCGTCCGCTGCGTTGCGTCATGAGCAATTCGTTCGGTTTCGGCGGCAACAATTGCAGCCTCATTTTTGGAAAGACGCCCTAATGCAGGTCTTTCTTCAAAGTGTCGGAATTCTCGGGCCGGGACTGAACGGGTGGATGTCGTCCCGGTCCATTCTCGCCGGAGTCAATACGTACCGCATGACCCCTACGCCGAAACCGGTTCCTGGTATTCTCCCGGCCACCGAACGCCGGCGCAGCAGCAGTGCCGTGCGTCTCGCCATCGCCGCCGCCCAGGAAGCTTTGCAGGCCGGTGGTCTCAGAGGTGATCAGGTCGCCACCATATTCGCCTCATCCGATGGAGACGGGGATATCACCCATCAGATTTGCGAAGCCTTAGCCACACCCGCACGCGAAGTCTCGCCTACGTCGTTCCATAATTCTGTGCACAATGCGCCCGCAGGGTACTGGAGTATCGCCACGGGGTCTCGGCTGCCATCCACGAGTATCTGCGCGTATGACGAATCATTCGCCGCCGGCCTCTTGGAAGCAGTCGCGCAGACGACCGTCGAGCATCAATCGGTCCTCTTGATCACCTCGGATCTTCCATTTCCCGCTCCGCTCCATGCCTTGCGTCCGATCGAGCATAGCTTTGCAGCCGCGTTTCTCCTGACCCCGGATACCAGACGCGAATCATTGATGCGTTGGCACATTCGTCTCGTACCATACCGGACCGCGACGGAAGCTCCCTCCGGATTGCCGGACAGTCTGCTCGGCAATCCGGCAGCTCGTTGTCTTCCGCTGTTGGCGGTCCTGGCGCAACGAACCACGGATACGGTCTCTCTCGATTGTGTCGGAGGTAGGACCGTCGCCGTTTCCTGTCAACCCTGTGAGTAGTCCATGAACGTCTCCCATCTGAACATCGCCGACCTGATTCCGCACCATGGAGCGATGTGCCTGCTCGACACCATCGAAAGCTGGGACGAACATCGTATCTGCTGCGCCGCAAGCAGCCATCATCGCCTCGACAACCCCTTGAGAGATGCCACCGGATTGCGGACCGTCTGCGCGATTGAATATGGCGCACAAGCGATGGCCGCACATGCCGCCTTATTGAGAAAGCCAGGCACGCGCGGCCCAGACGGACTCCTGGTCGCCGTGCAGGAGATCGTCATGGCCCTGTCTCATCTCGACGGGATCGCAGGGGCTCTCACGATTCGGGCAGAGATCCTCTTGATCAACGGAAACGGAAGCATCTACAGCGTGCTCGTCACGGGAGACGGCCGGACACTTCTCAGCGGGCGTCTGTCCGTGATGATTCCCGCGGCAAACCCTGACGTTGCTTTGGATGCGCCGCGAAAGGCCCTCCCATGAACAAGCGCGCACTCGTCACGGGGGGAAGCGGCGAAATCGGGAGTGCCATTTGTCACGAGTTGGCCATGGCCGGCATTGATGTGATTGTCCATGGACACCGGCATATGGACCGTGCTCACGCTGTTGCGCAATCGATTCGTGATAAAGGCGGGATGGCCGAATCCGCCTGTTTCGACGTTACTGACTTTCAGCAGACCACACGAGTTCTGGAAGAGTTGCAGGCGGCCGGCACCATTCAAATTGTCGTGAACAATGCGGGAATCTACCAGGACGGGCCTATGGCTGGGATGACACCAGACCAATGGGGAGCGGTGATCGATGTGTCGCTGAAGGGATTCTTCAATGTCACGCAACCGCTGCTCCTTCCAATGATCCGGACCCGCTGGGGACGCATCGTGAACATGACCTCCATCAGCGGCGTGATCGGCAACAGGGGTCAGGTCAACTATGCGGCGGCGAAAGCGGGCCTGCATGGCGCGACCAAAGCGCTGGCGCTCGAGTTGGCCTCCCGAGGCATCACCGTAAACGCCGTCGCGCCGGGGGTTATCTCCACTTCAGCCACCGACAATCTCTTTGATGCGGACGCGATCACCCGACTCGTTCCCATGAAGCGTGCCGGCACGCCGAAGGAAATTGCCGGTCTCGTCTCCTATCTGGTTTCTGATTCTGCCTCGTATCTTTCCGGCCAGGTTATTTCAGTCAGTGGAGCGCTGGCATGAGTCTGTATACGTCAGAATTTACAGTCGTGATTCCTGCCTACAATGAGGCGGCCACGATTCGTGACGTGGCGGCGCGAACATTGAAATATGTCGCACAGGTCATCGTCGTGGATGACGGGTCCAGCGATAACACGGCTATGGCGTGCCACGACCTACCGGTCACAGTCCTCCGCCATTCGCACAACCTGGGAAAAGGCGCCGCCCTATGGCACGGCATACAGCACGCCGTAGAACATGAAGTCACGGCGATTATCACCCTCGACGGCGACGGCCAACACGAACCGGAAGACATCCCGGCCCTGATCGCCATGCACCGCAAGGACCCGCTCGCAATCGTCATCGGCTCTCGACTTCACGATGCCCGCAACATTCCCATGGCTCGCTATCTCGCAAACCGGGTGGCGAATTTTTGGATTTCCTGGGCATCCCGCCAGCCGATTGCTGATAGCCAATCGGGGTTCCGTGTGTATCCAGCCTCAGTGCTGAGTGCAGTCGGCTCACTCTGCGATCGGACAGCCGGTTTCGTATTTGAAAGTGAAGTGTTGATCGAGG
Source organism: Nitrospiraceae bacterium (assembly GCA_036820725.1). Lineage (GTDB taxonomy): Bacteria > Nitrospirota > Nitrospiria > Nitrospirales > Nitrospiraceae > DASSBQ01. The sequence goes on along the minus strand of DAISKX010000037.1, from coordinate 7,954 downwards.
CGGGTCGGAAAGGAATTCGTATTCGATCGGTGCCGGTCTCCTCGGTCTACGGGCGCCACCTGCGTCGCAGCCACTTTCGGCAGGTGCGAGATATTACCCGTATTACGCGGATGGTAGGCGGCAAGCTCCTCGACCGTCGTCTCGATTTGTCAGGGCTGGTCAAGAGTCGAAAAAAACAACGGCCGGACTCGGCACACAGACGCGCATCAATTCAGCTTCCGGAACGTCCGAATTCGCCTCTCCGTCGCCGCATCCTATTTGTTGCTGAGGCGGTTAGTCTTGCACATGTCGCCCGCGCGGTCTCCCTCGCACAGGCGCTCGATCCTGCTCGATATGAGGTGCATCTCGCGTGCGACCCAAGATATCTCGCGCTCTTCGACAAGATCTCCTTTCCGGTTCACTCCATCCGGACCATCAGCAGCGAAGCATTCAGGGATCGGCTCATCAAAGGCCATCCACTCTATAAGATTTCCGACCTGCGGGAGTATGCGAAGCAAGATTTACATCTGCTTGCCACCCTCAATCCCGACGTGGTCGTCGGAGATTTTCGACTGTCGTTGTCGGTGAGTGCGCGCGTCGCCGGTATCCCCTACCTGACGGTGACGAATGCGCACTGGAGTCCCTATGCCCGCTCGCGTTTCGTCGTGCCTGACATCGCGCTCTCCGATCGATTCGGGCCTCGTCTTGGGCAAGCCCTGTTCAGCCTGATAAGACCGGTGGTATTCGCGCATCATGCCTATGCCCTCAACAGGGTCCGGCACGACTATGGATTGCCATCTGTCGGCTATAGTCTGCCGCATGTGTTCACGGACGCGGATGAAGTCCTCTACGCCGACCTGGCCGAGCTCGTTCCGACCTTCGACCGACCACGCAATCATCACTATCTTGGCCCCATCCTCTGGTCGCCCAATCCCACACCGCCGTGGTGGGACACCGTGCCTGAATATCGACCGATGGCCTATGTGAGCCTGGGCTCTTCCGGAAGATGCGACGTCCTCCCACTTGTGCTAGGGACATTAGACCTTCTCGGGATCAGGGCGCTCGTTTCGACTGCAGGAAGAAAACCTCCGGCAGATGTTCCAGATCACGTGTGGACCTCCGATTATATGCCCGGCCTGAAAGCCGCCGGGCGGGCTGATTTCGTGATCTGCAACGGTGGAAGCGGGACGGCCTATCAAGCGCTCGCGGCTGGTGTTCCTGTCCTCGGCATTCCACACAATCTTGACCAATATCTCATGATGTTCTATGTGCAGAAATTTGGAGCCGGCGAATATGTCCGGGCCGACCAGGCCTCGGTGCCAGCGCTCACACAGGCCGTGAATCATATCTTGCGTACCACTGAATATCGTGAAAAGGCTGCAGTTCTCCAAACCATTATCCGATCCGGACACAGTGCGGAACGATTCCCGAATCTCTTGGCGCAGCTCATCGACTCAGAGTCAGAGGGCTTACGCGCCATGTCACCCGGACGACCGCACGTCGATCACGTTGATTCCACGGTACGAAACCCCGGCTCGTCACGACGCAACGGGGATGTGCGTCACGCGCCCGATATGCAGTGCTGAACAGAAAGAGCTCTCGCACAAGGAAGTCGCTCGACCATGGCTGATCCTCTCTCTTCAATCGATGGGACCGACAAACTTTCTGACGTGACCATGCCAGATCGGATGTTCGAAGGCCCGTTCACCGTTCGTTCGGTGGCACCAACGGGACTGTTTGTCCTCGCGATCTTTTACACACTGCATCTAGGCCGGGTGGTGTTTCTACCCATTGCCATTGCGGTACTGTTCACCACACTGTTGGCCCCCCTATTACGAAAACTGAAAAGAATAAGGATTCCTGAACCGGTTGGGGCAGCGATACTGTTGTCGGCAGTGGTCTTCGTATTTGGGTCCAGTGTATCTCGACTCGCAGAGCCGGCGGGTGAATGGGCCGCCAGAGTGCCGGAAGCCTTTCGCGAAGCAGAATACAAGCTTCGTGTGCTGAAGAAACCTATGCAGGATATGAACAAGGCGACGGAACTCATTTCCAAAGCGGCTAATTTTGAAGAACAGAAAAGAGTCCAACAGGTGCAGGTCAAAGGTGATGCCTGGCCAATGAAGATCTTCAGCGTGACGGGAGAGTTTGTCGCCGGGTTGGCGACGACCTTGATCCTTCTCTACTTCCTCCTTTCTTCCGGTGATCACTTCCTTCAAAAACTCGTACAGGTGCTGCCTCGCTTGCAGGACAAGAAGCAGGCAGTGGATATTGTGCGAGAGATCGAAGGCCATCTCTTCCTGTATCTCTCCACAGTCACATGCATCAATCTTGGTCTGGGCATCCTAGTGGGTATCGCCATGTTTTTACTTGGCATGCCCAATCCCATCCTATGGGGGGCCATGGCTGCCCTTCTCACATTTATCCCGTATCTTGGCCATGTGGTCGGGGTTGCCGTTGTGTCACTCGTCGCGGCCATGACGTTTGACGATGTGGGATGGATGTTTCTCGTGGGAAGCACCTATTGGGGACTGGCGGTCATTGAGGGCACGTTTGTCACGCCCATGGTTCTTGGAGACCGTCTTGAGATCAATCCCGTCGTTCTCATCATCGGTCTTATGCTATGGGGCTGGATCTGGGGGATTGGCGGTGCTTTGTTGGCCGTACCGTTATTGGTGGCGTTCAAAATATTCTGCGACCATGTTGAGCCCTTATCTCCAGTTGGCGATTTTATCGGCAAATGAATCGAGCATACCGGAACACCGTCAATCGAGAACGTCAGTCAGTCGACAACCGGGGGTTTGTAGTTAGGGAGACGTCATTCGTCAACCGTAACCAGAAGACCTGTATTTTATTCTTCACGCATGACGGTTGTCGCTTGACGGGTTGACGTATCTCTCACGCTTCACGAGATACGCTTCACTAAAGGTGCGTGGTTGATGATCGTTACAGACAAGTACTCAGTCCATAGGCATCTTGAAGCGGAGGTGGTTTATGTAAGTACGATAAGACCGCGAAGGACATTCACGCGTGAGCAGGGCGAAGACTCTATGACCCGGATTCCACGCGTTCTGGTGGGCCTGGGTGTCTCTGCACTGCGCACATTGGTGTTACGGGTCACGCCAATGTGAACCATAATGGACCTGTGTCCAAAAGGAGGAGTCGATGAGACATATCACTTCAGTGATGCTTATGCTTGTCCTGGGAGTCGGGACCGGCTGCTCAATATCCAGCGTCGCTTCTGATCCCCGAGGAGTCAAAGGGGTGGACGGCGACCACCTGACGCACATCAACACGAGAAACTATGCAGTCCACCTGTTCATGACTAAACCGATCTGGGGAGACGCCACACTGAGCCAAACGGTCCAGAGTTTTGCCGATGAGGCCAAAAAACACGGTGCAACGAAGATAAGAATCGTGCAATCGAACGAGTCGGTAATGTGGTATCTCCCTCCAGTCTTGGGGTGGATTATTACCCCGGTGGCCACGAACGTCGCGGGAGATGGTCTGCAACCCTAGGAATGGCCACCCCAAATACGACGAGCCTGCCACTTCTGTGGCAGGCTCGTACTCGGCTGACTTGCTTCCGGTGAAAGGCCAACCCGTTTCTACATCTGATTAGCGCTCAGGTCTACTTGCCACAGGAAACTTTCATCGATTCGATATCGTTGGCCATGTCCAGCTTACCGAGATTCGGCACACGCTGGCCCGCCGCGAACGCAATTTCGGTCCCTTTGAAGTCTTTGTCTTCATACGCGCGGGCTGTGGCATTCGATCCCACAATGACGCTTTCGATATCGTTGCTCCAGTCCTTTCCCGCCAGGTTCTTCAGCGTCGCGTACTCCTTTGGGCCCTGTAGTTTGACATGGGGATCATCGGCATCGAAATTGTCGTCTTCAAAGATCTCGATCCAGCAATTCTTATCCACCACTTGTACTTCCATGTCAGCGGCATAAGCCGGCATCGCCCCGACAGCCACGGCTGCCATGAGCAAGAGTCCACCCCGTATCAACATGAGAGGTCCTCCGTGTAGGTAACAGAACCCAGCACCAGAGACACGCGTGCCGGATGGTCTATCTCAAAATCCCCAAGAACCAGAGTACAACCAGTAGACTGACCGGTACTCCCAGAATCCACAGAATAAATCCCTTTCCCATCGTACCCATATTTCCTCCTTCAGTGGCCAGCTCACTTGGCATCGAGCGCGCTGGCGTTAACGTGCCAGCGACGCGGCCACGAGTTCCCGATTCAAAACACTCACCATATTCAGATGCGCTGTTCGGTCCTCATTTAGTCCCCCCACGAACAGATCGGAATGTTTCGTTTGTAAGAGCCGGGCAAACTGCTGATGCTTCTCCGTAGGAATTTGATAGAGCGACGCCAGCGACGTCACATACTGTCCGCCACCCGCTGCAGCCTCCTGACGCAGGTTCTCATAGGCCACGCCGGCAAACAGATTGATTTTCTGCTCTTGCTTGACAAACCCATCGGCTGAGAACAGGTCCTGGGGACTCGTGCTGGAGAAAAATGCTACGGTGGTATCCATTGTCGCCTTCGTCGTATTACACGCCGACAGACTCAATCCCAACACTGCAACAGCCACTCCTGCAAGCAATCTCTGACGTCGTATGGAATTCATGATGCCTCCCTCAGTTTGCGATGGTAACAATCACCTGAGTCTTGCTGCACCGCGTTAGCCCTGTTAGTTATATGACTGATTCAGCCCGACAGGAGGATAAGCAAATGGCGGGCCGCGAGTTTTTGCCTCGACGATCCGGCGGCATGCAGGATGAATCGGGCTAATTATCTACGTGTTTTAGCGCTTTCCCAACCGCATTCATCAAAAGAAAAGGCATGCCCACTTCGACAAACTATCAATGATTTTCATCCGGAACGTCCCCAACTGTCGCATTTCTCCGTGGTTTTCATCCGAGGACAGCTTGTCCCACGGAGGACAGAATGGCATCGATTGTCCGGTGCAACTCCCCTTCATCCTTTTGCTGGAGTCTAGGCCATTGCAACCGATTCATGGCTCGACAGGCACCATCGGTTTCGATTCGCATACCGTCGCTTCCTCGCGAGCCGGGTCGAAAGGATGAATCTGGCGTCGCGAACTGGGTGTCTGCCTGCTCTACTCGTGGCGTACCTCCTTGTCGGACCGGGGCTTGAAACGGGAAAAGCCGAGCCACCGGCACAAAGCGTTCACTGGGGAGCCATCGCATTTCCTGACCGAGACCCGACCCTCACGCTGGGGCTCACCGTCGTAGATCGATTCACCGAGTTCGATGGAGAAGGAAGGCAATACAACAACATTCGGGAGACGATGGGATTTAACTTTTTCACCCTCAGCTGGACCGACCAACTCGTCAGGTTCCCCGGTTGGAATCTGAACGTGACCGCTGGCGGAGGGCCCACACGCGATGGCCCAAGCCGCTTCCTGCAGAACGATGTCATTCACAAATTGCGCGACTTCACGCCTGTTCCCGTCGGCAACAAGCGAGATGCCAACGACTTCATGATCAGCGGGAGCCTGACAAAATGGTTCAGCCTGCTCGGCTCCACCGACGCGTTCTTCTATGGCATCGGAGGAGCAGGAGGGTCCTTATACTATGAACCCTATGTTCAACTGGGTTTCAGGAGGCTGGCTCTCTTCGATCCGGTGCCGATACTCGGAGAATACCTGCGGGTTTCGGCAATGGGCCGGTATGGACGACCTTACAGCGGGGCCGCGTTCCATGAAGTGGCCCCGCAGTCGTACATCGGCCAAGCCTCGGTCAGTGTCGGTAACTATCGGCGGTGGGATTGCGCGACACCGTGGGAGATCGAACTGGCGATCACCTTCGACTCCGGCCTCTTTGTCGATCAACGGGGAGATTCGCTGGAAGAACGCTTCGCCTCACTCGCGCTGCGCTACTCGGCCTTCACCTTTGAAACCTGGAACGATCTGATCAATCAAAAAGATTACGGTCCGACCTTCGGGGCCCGAATCACGTTTGATCTCCTCTACCTGTATGACCGCTGGTGGCACGAAGTCTGGTAGCGCGAAGCCACTGGCCCCTGAATTTACGTCAATCGTCATACGTCAATCGTCATTCGGCCGGATCATGAAATGCTACGTCAATCGTCATACGTCAACCGTCATTCGTCGAGGATCGGCCGATGCTTCGAATATAGCCGTTAATCAGTTGAACGAAACTCCGCAGCTTGGTTCGCATCTCCTCAAACCGCTGTTCATCAAGATAAGCCTGATCCTTACAGGCAATCAGGTGATCGAGAAGTTCATATGCAGACCCACGAGAGATGCGGCAGAATTGGATGTTCTCCTTAAAATGAAATCGTCCATACCCTTCCGCGATATTAGAAGTGAGAGAGATGGCAGCGGTTCTGATTTGTTGGCCTAGGCAGTACTGTTCCTGTTTTGGAAGTGTAGCTGTCCATGCATAGAGATCCTTCCTGATTTGTCTACCCACATTCCAAACATCCAGATCCTCAAAGGAATTGATGCTACGCATACTCTCACGATTGACGCATGAGAGTAACGGCTTCCCCCCTACGCGGTTGACGGTTGACGAATGATGCTTGACGATTCAGAGTCCTGCTTCCTTCAATACCTGTCCGGTATACGAACGTTTCGATTTTGCGATCTCACGCGGAATTCCCTCCACCACGATTTCACCGCCGCGTTCGCCGCCTTCCGGTCCGAGATCGATCACCCAATCGGCATTACGAATGACGTCCAGATTGTGTTCGATCACCAGGACGGTATTGCCCGCCTCCACCAGACGATTCAGGACGTCCATCAACCGCTGGATGTCGGCGAAATGGAGGCCGGTCGTCGGTTCGTCGAGAATATACATCGTCCGCCCCGTGGCTCGTTTGGAGAGCTCGCGTGACAGCTTCACCCGCTGGGCTTCTCCTCCCGAAAGGGTGGTTGCAGATTGGCCGAGTTTCACATAATGCAAACCGACGTCATGGAGCGTCTGCAATTTGGTCTTGATGTGAGGAATATGCTCGAAGAATTCCAATGCATCATCGACCGTCATGCCGAGGATATCAGCGATACTCCGTCCTTTATGCTGGATCTCCAACGTTTCCCGGTTGTAGCGCTGGCCCTTGCAGACCTCGCAGGTGACATAGACATCGGGAAGAAAGTGCATCTCGATTTTGATCAGGCCGTCTCCCTGGCAGGCTTCGCAGCGGCCGCCCTTCACATTGAAACTATAGCGGCCAGGCTTGTATCCCCGAACCCGCGATTCAGGCAGATTGGAAAACAAATCGCGAATGAAGCTGAACAGCCCCGTATAGGTGGCAGGATTTGAGCGCGGCGTCCGACCGATGGGCGATTGATCGATATCGATGACTTTATCCAATGCATCGACACCAATGAGTTCCTTGCACCCGTCGATCTTGGGTTTCCCCTCACCCTTCCCTCTCCCCTTGAGGGGAGAGGAGTGAGGAGAGGGGTGCTGTCTGAGCAGTTGCGACAGCGAATGGAACAAGACTTCCAACACCAGCGTGCTCTTGCCTGAACCGGACACGCCCGTCACGCACGTCAGCAACCCCAGGGGAATCCGGGCAGTGATGCCTTTTAGATTATGCTTGCGCGCGCCGACCACGGAGAGATGCCCCTTGGCCTTTCGCTCCCGGTGCGGCAACGAGACCATCTGTTCCCCGCGCAAATACTGTCCCGTTAGCGAAGCAGGGTTCGCCATGATCTCCTTCGGCGTCCCTTGGGCAATGATATGGCCGCCTTGCGTCCCGGCGCCCGGTCCCATGTCGAGCAGATGGTCGGCCGCCTGCATGGTTTCCGCATCATGTTCGACGACGATGACCGTGTTGCCCAGATCCCGCAGGCGGAGGAGCGTCTGGAGCAGCCGGCGGTTGTCCCGTTGGTGCAGACCAATCGACGGCTCATCCAATATATACAGGACGCCCACCAAGCCCGAGCCGATCTGCGTGGCCAGCCGGATGCGCTGCC